>NZ_JBXWOS010000026.1:0-44895 GCF_059611005.1 Ruegeria sp. CDSB117 | reverse complement strand
CGTCTCCACCGTCTCTCCGATGCGTCCGGCCGTCTCTCCGACCCGTCAGCACCGCCTCAGCAGCGCCGGTGAAGGGGGTTCTAAGTATAACCGCATAAGTCCGCAAGCAGAAAATTAGACAAACTTACAAAAAACCGAATTTTCTTAATTTATTGCATAAAAACAATATATTACTAAGAGACGACTATTCCAAACAAAGCGATCGACAGAGTAGCTGGCAGCGAATCTGGAGTATTAGACAGAGTTACCCACAGAGTCGGTACCGAGTCAGGCGGAATCGGCCGCGCGGAACCGAGTCAGCAGGCCGGAAACCGGAATACGCAGCAGGATCAGGCTAACGATCAGAGACAGGTAGACCAGTGGTTCGATCTGAAATCCCTTGGCAAGCATGACATAATGCAGCCCGCCCAGAATCGCGGCGGGAAAGACAAGCCGCTGCAGGATGCGCCAACGGGCCCCCAATTTGCGCAGGGATAGGTTGTTTGACGTTACCGCCAGCGGGATCATCAGGATAAACGCTGCCATGCCGACTGTAATATAAGGACGCTTCAAGATATCCGCCCAGATCTGGCTGGGAAGCTGCACGTCCAACACCAGCCACACCAAAAGATGCAGGCTGACATAGGCAAAGGTCAGCACGCCCAGCGCGCGGCGGAATTTGAGCAGGTTCAGCCCAAAGAACCGCCGCAGCGGAGAAATTGCCAACACGACGATCAACAGTTGAAGCGCCAGTTCGCCGTACCGGTGTTCCAACGCCTCAATCGGATCCACGCCCAAACCGCCGGTCAGCCCCTGGTAAAACAGCCAGGGCGCCGGAAGCGCCCCCAGCAAGTAGACCAGCCACACCGGAATGCGGCGCAATATCTGATTCAGCGTCTGCATGGTCTTAGTAGAATTCCTTCAGATCCATAGCGTCGTAAAGTCCGGCGACCTCTTCTTCATATCCATTGAACATCAGCGTCGGGATACGCTTGGCAAAGAGACCGCCGCCAATCTGACGTTCCGAGGCCTGCGACCAACGCGGATGATCCACGTTGGGGTTCACGTTACTATAGAAGCCATATTCACGCGGGGCAGACATGTTCCAACTGGTGGGCGGTTCAACATCCGAAACGGTGATGCGAACAATCGACTTGATGGACTTGAAGCCATATTTCCACGGCACCACCAGACGCAGAGGCGCGCCATTCTGGTTGGGAATGGGTTTGTCGTAGATGCCAGTCGCCATGATGGTCAGTGGGTGCATCGCCTCGTCCAGGCGCAAACCTTCCCGGTAGGGCCATTCGAGGATTGGAAATTGAACGCCCGGCATCTCATCGGGACGGTATGCTGTTTCAAAGGCCACGTACTTGGCGCCTTCCTGCACACCGGCCATATTCAGCAGATCAGCCAGTTCAAACCCGTTCCACGGGACCACCATCGACCAAGCCTCAACACACCGGAATCTGTAGATGCGCTCTTCGACCATCATCTCGGACATGATGTCTTTGAAATCATAGTCACCCGGTTTGTCGACCAAACCGTCGATTGTGACGCTCCAGGGTTCGGTCACCAGAGTATGCGCATATTTCGCCGGATCGTCCTTGCGGGTCCCGAATTCATAAAAGTTATTGTACGAGGTGATCTCTTCCCAGGTGTTGGGTTCCAGAACTTCCTGCGCCGCCGCCGGTCTGGCCAGTCCCGCCAATCCGACACCCGCAAGGCCAGCCATCACCTGCCGCCGGTTCAAGAACGCCGCCTGTGGCGTGACGTCGGCATGTGTCAGTGTATTGGTCCAGCGATGCGCCATTTAAGTCTCCTTGGTAAGCTAGCCTGAGATTCCAGTTAATCCGCTGATACCACACCGCCAAGGCAACATGCGTCACGATTGGGAGAAGAGACTGTAACGTTTCACGCCAAATCAAATCCAAATTACCTATGACAATCCCCGGGAACCAATTGCGGCAATACCGTTGATACCTGTCACGCCAAGTTGATCGCATCCCGCCCAATTCAGGCGGTACACCCGGGCCTTCAATCTTTACAACTGCTTCGCGCAACTTGCAGTCTTCTTGTCAGGATCGGCCGACTGGCCCAAAGATCCGCTGTCCACCCGATTGTCGGGAAAGACTATAGGGAGAAGACGAATGTGTGACATCTGTGTGATGAACGCGGTCAAAGACCGTATGCTTTCTAGAAGAGGGTTCTTCAAAGCTGCCGCTGCCTCTGGTGTGGCTGTTGCCGCAACTGGCACCAGTGCATCGTTCGCCCTCGCCGCTGGTGAGGGTAAGGTCGAGGATATGACCCATACGATCAGTGCCGATTTCCCAACCTATTTTGGCGAACCGGGGTATGCGTCCGAACAGGTTTTCAATTTTGGCGAACACGGCTTTAACCTGCAGCGCCTGACAGTCAATGAACACACAGGCACACATATCGACGCGCCGCTGCACTTTTCAGCGGATGGTGCTTCGGTGGACGAAATCCCCGTGTCCGATCTTGTGGCACCGCTTTGCGTTGTCGACATTGCCGCCCGCGCAGCCGAGGATGTCGATACGGTGCTGACACCAGATGACCTGAAGGCATGGATGTCAGCCAACGGAGACATTCCGGATGGCGCTTGCGTAGCCCTGTATTCCGGGTGGGCCGCTAAAGCCGACAGCGACGAGTACCGCGGGTTTGACGGTCAGGCACAACATTACCCGGGTTTCCACCCCGAAGCCGCAATGATGCTGATCGAAGAAACCGCGGCGCGCTCCATTGCATCGGACACGCTGTCCCTGGACCACGGCATATCGACCGACTTCGCCACCCATTATGCGTGGCTGCCCACCGGCCGTTTCGGGATTGAGAACATCGCGGGACTGGATCGCGTACCGGCCGCTGGCGCAACGCTGGTGATCGGTGCACCAAAACATGCCGGTGGCACCGGCGGGCCTGCGCGCATTTTTGCGATGGTTTGACAAAGTGGCCCGCTTGCTTGGCGGGCCTTATCTCCAAAAGACTGGCGACTTTGACCGGGTAATCTGAACTCTGCCAATTGGCAGAGTATTCAGGCTATCTTATCATACAAACAACGGAGGCGAGCTTTTCATGTTTTATGTTCCGCAAAGTGCCTTTCCCGAACTAAGCCGCACCGCTCTTGGGGTTTGCGCATTTTGCGCTTTGGTCAACCGCAACCCAACATACCGACGCGTATTCTATGACCCATTTGCCGAGCAGCTATTTCGCAACGGTTCTACCGAGGGACCCGAGGTCCTTGACCAAGCTACCGACTGGGATGCCGTCCTCAAGTTCGCCGATGACCGTTCAGTGGCGCGCCGCCTCGTCGCGTCGGTCCTTTGGCGTAAGACATTCATGCAAAGCCGCGCACTTACTGCAATCAAGAATGGTGCACGTCAGATCGTAGTGCTTGGCGCGGGCCTAGATACGCTGGGTCTGAGGCTGTCCAACAGTCACAGCCACATTCCAGTTTTCGAGGTCGACCGCCCCGAGACCATCGAAGCCAAGCGGTCTTTGGTCAATTCAAATTTTGGCGTTCCACCAAATGTTCGATATACAGCGGTTGATTTCTCGCGTGAGACAACGCTCGATAAGTTGCAGTCGCTCGGTTACGACCATGAACTGGGCACGGTCTTTATTGCTGAGGTTTCGCTGGAATATGTAGCACCGCCCGAAGTTGCAGATGTCTACACAATGGTCCGATCGAATGGTGCAAATGAAACGCGTTTTCTGACGACATACGCTTCGACCGCTGCAGCGTCGCAGGCACAACAAGAAGTCGATAGTATCGGAAATGCGGTGGCCGGGGTCGGTGAACCCTTTCGTTTCAACATCTCTCCCAGTGAGGTCAGCGCCTACGCGTCTGAACAAGGGTTTTCTGTGCTCGAGCACATATTTGGGCGCAGAGGGACTGAAAAATACTTGAGCGAATTGGGGCTGGGTCCAGAGACGATGGATTTCCCTATGGATTCTTTGGACGCCTCATCTTTCTCACTTGTTCAACTGCGACCCGCTTGAACAAGTTGCTTTTGAAGTGACTAAAAAAGAAGGCCCGCCGGTGTGGCGGGCCTTTGTTTGGTTTAATGCACCACGGCATCATCCGGACGGGGCCGCTCTGACGTACCCAGCCGGTCGCCGATAATCAGACCGTCTGAGCCTGCGGTCACAGGGACGGTCTCACCATCCTTGATCTCACCGGCAAGCAGAGCCTCGGCCAGCGGGTTTTGCAAGGCACGCTGGATAACGCGTTTCAGCGGGCGTGCACCGAAGACCGGGTCATAGCCCTCGTCGGCAAGCCATTCCTTGGCGCCGCCGTCCAAGACCAGCTCGATCTTGCGGGCGGCCAGACGTTTCTGCAGACGAGCCATCTGGATATCGACAATACCATCCATATCGGCCCGTTTTAGGCGATCAAAGATGATCGTTTCGTCCAGACGGTTCAGGAACTCAGGCCGGAAATGCGCCCGGACCGCGTCCATCACGTCACGCTTGGCCTGCGCACTGTCGGCACCTTCTGGCAACTGGCTGAGCGCCTGAGACCCAAGGTTCGACGTCAGGATGATCAGCGTCTGCTTGAAGTCCACGGTACGGCCCTGACCATCGGTCAGAACGCCATCATCCAGAACCTGCAACAGCACGTTGAACACATCCGGGTGCGCCTTTTCGACCTCGTCAAACAGCACGACCTGATAGGGCCTGCGCCGCACGGCTTCGGTCAGCACGCCGCCTTCGTCATAGCCGACATAGCCCGGAGGGGCGCCAATCAGACGGGCAACCGCGTGTTTCTCCATGAACTCGGACATATCGATACGCACCATCGCGTTGTCGTCGTCGAACAGGAAGTTCGCCACGGCTTTGGTCAGCTCGGTCTTACCTACACCCGTGGGCCCGAGGAACAGGAACGAGCCCAGCGGGCGGCCTTCGTCGTTCAGGCCCGCACGCGCACGACGTACAGCATTGGCCACAGCAGTGACCGCCGCATCCTGACCGATCACGCGCGAATGCAGATCGTCTTCCATCCGCAGCAGCTTCTCGCGCTCACCTTCCAGCATTTTCGAGGTCGGAATACCGGTCCAGCGTTCGACAACGCTAGCGATCTGTTCCGGACGCACCGTTTCCTCGGCCATCATCTGGCTGCTTTCGGCATTTTCGGCTTCGGTCAGCTTTTTCTCAAGCTCTGGGATGACGCCATAAGACAGCTCACCCGCTTTGGCGAGGTTGCCTTCACGCTTGGCAATCTCGAGATCAGCGCGCGCCTTGTCGAGTTGCTCTTTCAGATCGCGCGCGCCAGCAAGCTTGTCGCGTTCAGCCTGCCACTGGGCGGTCATCTCGGCAGATTTCTCCTGCAGATCGGCCAGATCCTTTTGCAAGGTTTCCAGACGGTCCTTGGAGGCCGCATCATCTTCGAGCTTCAGCGCCTGTTCCTCGATCTGCATCTGCAGAATCTGACGATCCAGTTGATCGAGTTCCTCTGGCTTGCTGTCCACTTCCATCCGCAAGCGAGCCGACGCTTCATCGACTAAGTCGATGGCCTTGTCGGGCAGGAAGCGATCAGTGATGTAGCGATGCGACAGGGTCGCTGCCGACACCAAAGCCGAGTCTGAGATACGCACACCGTGGTGTAGCTCGTACTTTTCCTTGATGCCGCGCAGGATGCTGATCGTGTCCTCGACAGTCGGCTCCTGCACCACAACCGGCTGGAACCGGCGTGCAAGGGCCGCGTCTTTTTCCACGTATTTGCGGTACTCATCCAGCGTGGTCGCGCCGATACAATGCAGCTCACCCCGGGCAAGCGCAGGCTTGATCAAGTTGGCGGCGTCCATCGCGCCATCGGATTTCCCGGCACCGACCAGCGTGTGCATCTCGTCGATGAACAGGATGATTTCACCGGCGGCCTCGGTGACCTCGGTCAGAACGGCCTTGAGGCGTTCTTCGAACTCACCGCGATATTTCGCACCGGCGATCAGCGCACCCATATCGAGCGCAAGCAGCTTTTTATCTTTCAACGACTCCGGCACGTCACCGTTGATGATGCGCAGGGCCATGCCCTCGGCAATCGCGGTTTTACCCACGCCGGGCTCCCCGATCAGAACCGGGTTGTTCTTGGTGCGACGCGACAGAACCTGCATCGAGCGGCGGATTTCTTCATCGCGCCCGATGATCGGATCGATCTTGCCCTCAGCTGCGGCTTCGGTCAGGTCACGCGCATATTTCTTGAGCGCGTCATAGCCTTCTTCCGCCGATGCGGTGTCAGCCGTGCGACCCTTGCGGATGTCATTGATCGCTTCATTCAGCTTTTGCGCAGATACGGCACCTGCTTCCAACGCCTCTTTGGCCTTGGATTTCACCATGCACAGGGCCATCAGAACGCGTTCGACCGGCACAAAGCTGTCGCCTGCCTTGGTGGCAATCTTTTCAGCTTCGGCAAAAACCTTGGCGGTCTGACCATCCATGTAGATCTGGCTCGCATCGCCGCTGACTTTCGGAATCTTAGACAGCGCGGCGTCCAGCGCTTCGACCACGCGGGTCGGCGCGCCGCCGGCGCGTGTGATCAGGTTGCTGGCCAGCCCCTGATCGTCATCCATCAATGCTTTCAAAAGATGTTCGGGCATCAGTCGCTGGTGCCCCTCGCGCAGCGCAATCGTCTGCGCCGCCTGCACGAATCCCCGTGCCCGCTCGGTGAACTTGTTCAAGTCCATAGTATTCTCCTTTTCCTAAGCGCCCTGAATGTGATGCGCCCGCTTGGCGGCACGCGTCGGTCTGGGCCTCACATTCAATCTGGGAAATATCTTTGTTCATTCAAGAGGCTGGCGCGCAATTTCAGACTTATCGTCGAGGTATGGAATAGACGGTGTAGCCTCCGGTCTGCGCAACCTCGCGCGCGGCGTACATGTCCACCAGCGATTGCGCGGCGTCGCTGCCCGTCGGGCAGGAAACAAGGTCTGCTGCATCATCCAGAAAATTGACCGTGAACGACGTCTCACCCGTCAATTGGCAGTCATCGTCGGTCGAACGGTACCCCCCCACCAACCGCAAATTGTCATTGGTCGGAGATTTGATGACAGTATCTGCCGCCTCATTTTCTAGTGGCATATCCTGACATCCCACCAAGATCAGAATAATCCCAACACCAAAAACCTGTTTCATAGTTCCCCCATCGAAAATTCTTGTGGATGGTCGGCACCATATCACAGTTGGCCCAAAGCTGCGTGATCTCGATCACCCGCGCGCCCTGCATGGACACAGCCGCCCGAAACCGCTAGGACGCAGACGTTTGCCAAAAAGGAGCTTGCCCCATGTCCGATGATCGCCTGATCGTAGCCCTAGATGTTCCCAACGCTCTGCAGGGGCTGGCCATGGCCGAACAGCTGGGCGACAGCGTTTCCTTCTACAAGATCGGGCTGGGCATGTTGACCGGTGGCGGGCTGGCATTAGCCAATGAACTGAAACATGAACACGGCAAGCGCATCTTTTTGGACATGAAACTGTTCGATATCGGTAACACCGTCGAAAACGCCGTTCGCGGACTGGCACAATTCGATCTGGATTTCCTGACAGTGCATGGTGATCCGCATGTGGTTCGGGCCGCGAAAGAAGGGGCCGCTGGCAAAGACCTCAAAATTCTAGCCGTTACCATCCTGACCTCGCTGAACCGCGACGACCTGGATGCCAGCCTTCTGAAAAAGGGCGACGTGCAGGATCTGGTGGTCGAACGCGCTGCACGCGCGCTTGAGGCTGGTGCCGACGGCGTGATCGCCAGCCCGCAAGAAGCCGCGCTGATCCGTGCCCTGCCCCAGGCCGAAGGTCGCCTGATCGTGACCCCTGGCGTCCGCCCCGCAGGTGCCGCGCTTGGCGATCAGAAACGCGTTGCAACACCCGCAAATGCCGTCGCAGATGGCGTGGACCACATCGTCGTGGGCCGACCCGTCTATCAGGCCGACGACCCTAAAGCTGCTGCCGAGGCAATCCTAGCCGAATTGTCCTCACCGCAGGCAAAAGCACCGAACAGGGCTTAATTCTCGACGCATTGCAGGCTAAAATTTTTTAGGGCTTGATGCCGGGTGGCCGCGTCCGCGCAGACAATTTCTGTCGGTTTCTTCGGCTCAAGCAGTTGACCCAACGTCACTTTTTGCCAATTCCGCGCCAAATCGTCCCTGTGCCCCAAAACACACATGAAATATGCGAGTTTTCGTTGTGTGATCTGGATCCTATCTAAATCCCGGAATTTGCGCGATTCTGGGGACGTGATACTCCCCGCGGACCATCTCTTCCTGAGGTCCGTCACCTCCCCCCGCCAATCGCGGGGGGTCTTCTTCTGAAAACCTCACATGTCAAAAGACGGCCTACCTTGGGCCAAGTAGTCACGTAGGCGGATCGCGAAATTCGGCACCGCCAACGCATTCTCAAGGTAAATATCCGGCGACATCAAACACCATCCTTGCCCCTCATCGCCAAAACTGATCAGGTTGACGTCGCTGGGTGGCCGGTGTGCTGCGAAGAACCAGTTTTGCCCATACATGCGCGACCAGACAAAATCAGCCTTGGCGAGGTGCAGCCCGACTTCTTCCAGTGTTTCGCGCCTGACGCATTGCAGCGGCGTCTCTGACCCTTCGCGCCCACCGCCGGGAAAGTCGAAATGGCCCGGGAATGGAATGTCCTTCTTGTCGTCCCTTTGAATGACCAAAAGGTCTGGTCCAAGAAACAGTGCGACCTTCGCCCCCGTGAACTGCATGAGCGCTTTCTCTTTGTTGCCCAACCGGATAAATTTTAGCCAGTAACGCCTGATATGACAAAGCGCATAAAACTGAGATGTAAATGTAATGCCCGCTTTATGCCGCGACTGCTTTTCGATTCTGGAACAGGAAGCGCGCTGCCCTTCCTGCGGCAGCCCGCGGATCAAGACGCACCCCGAGCTGTTCGACCTGTCCATCGCGCATATGGATTGCGACGCGTTCTATGCTTCGGTTGAAAAGCGGGACAATCCCGATCTGGCCGACAAACCGGTGATCATCGGCGGCGGCAAACGCGGTGTCGTGTCAACCGCTTGTTATGTGGCGCGTATTCGGGGCGTCCGCTCTGCGATGCCAATGTTCAAAGCCTTGCAACTGTGCCCGGACGCCGTTGTCATCAAGCCTCGCATGTCGGTCTACGCCGAGGTTTCACGCCAGATCAGAGCCATGATGGACGAATTGACTCCCGTGATCGAACCGCTGTCACTGGACGAAGCATTCATGGATCTGTCCGGTACGCAGCGACTGCATGGCGCGCCACCTGCGGCCATGCTGGCAAGGTTGGTTAAGCGGATGAAGGACGAACTGGGTGTTACAGGCTCGATCGGTCTGTCGCACAACAAGTTTCTAGCCAAAGTCGCCTCAGATCTGGACAAGCCGCGTGGGTTTTCAGTTATTGGAGAAGCTGAGACCGCCGAGTTTCTGTATGACAAACCGGTGCGCCTGATCTGGGGTATCGGCCCGGCGGCACAGGAATCGTTGGATCGTGCCGGCATCCGCGCCTTCTCGGATTTATTACGCTGGGATCAGGAGGCACTGACAGCCCGCTTCGGATCTATGGGGTATCGGCTATGGCATCTGGCGCGCGGTCAGGACAAACGGCGCGTGTCTTCGCACGAGCCAATGAAGTCGATCAGCAACGAAACCACGTTTTTCGAGGATACAGCCAGCCTGGACATCCTTGACGGGCATCTGTGGCGCATGTCCGAAAAAGTTGCGGATCGCGCCAAAGCCAAAGGGCTGGCCGGACGGGTCGTAACCCTGAAACTCAAACAAGCAAACCACAAGATCATCACCCGACGTGTCTCGTTGCGGGACGCCACGCAGATCGCGGACCGCATCTACCGCACCGCACGTGGGCTATTCGATCAGGTCGGCGACAAAGGGCCATATCGTCTGTTGGGTTGCGGAATATCCGATCTGTGCCCCGAAGATCAGGCGGACATCTCGGGAGACCTTTTGGATCCCGACGCGTCAAGGCGGTCTCAGGCGGAACGCGCAACGGATGAAATCCGGCGCAGATTCGGAACGGATGCGATTGTCAAAGGCCGGGCTTTGCGCTGAGGTTACTCAGCCGCCAGACGCAACGGATCGCGGCCTATACCCGAGATTTCCCGTATGACCTGCCGCAATACGTCCTGAAACGCAGCGAAATTGCCGTTCGGCGCGATTTTGACCTCATCCATATACAGAGATCGGTCGATCTCAACCTGGATAGCGTGCTGATTGCGCCCGGGCCGCCCGTAGGTCTGTGTCACGTAGGCGCCCGCGAAGGGCGCGTTGCGCGCCACGATCAGACCCGCTGAGGCAAACGCGGATTCGATCCGGTCTACAATCTCGGTCGAAGCTGAAGCGCCAAATCTGTCACCCAACACGATCTGCGGGCGCTGGGACGTGGTCGTACTGGCCATCGAAACCGCTTCATGCGGCATCGAATGGCAATCAATCAAAATGGCCTGACCAAAAGCGGTGTGCGATTCGGCCAGCAGCGACTTGAGACGCGCATGATAAGGACGCCAGCAGGTGTCGATGCGCAAACGCGCCTCATCCATCGTTAGCTTCCCGCGATAGATTGCGCGCCCATTGGCGACGACCCTGGGAATCACGCCCAGCCCCGAAACGACACGCGGGTTATGGCCGTGGCGGCGCGCGCCCTGGATCAAAGCCGGGTCCAGCTCCTCAGCACTGCGGTTAAGATCCAGGTAGGCTCTTGGTTTTGTTGCGGATATTAGAGGCGCACCATGGTCAGTCGCTGCGGAAAACAACTGATCCACGAATGCATCTTCCGAAGATCGAATCACATTTTGGCTCAGAACCGTCCGGTTCAGCATCGCTTCAGGGTAGTTCCGGCCACTGTGAGGAGAAGAAAATACAACGCAAGACGTGCGCTTGACGGGCATATCCAATACGTAAGCAGCGTTCTTCATGGTGACTCCTTGTTCGCATTGAACATAGACCGGAAAATAGTTCTACCAAACCCCTTGAACCCCTTTGCGACTCCTTTTATAGACCCCGCTACCGGCGCGGGGTTCCGCGCCCCATTTCGTTATGGGGCAGGGCAACGCAAAGGTTAAGTGGGCGGTTAGCTCAGCGGTAGAGCACTTCGTTGACATCGAAGGGGTCACAAGTTCGATCCTTGTACCGCCCACCATCTATTCACTGTTTCGGGTCTGACCCGGGACACCCGCAAACCCAGGCGCTGGCCACGTCCTTGATGAAGGCGCCGCAGATTGGAGACAGACCCATGAAGGTCAAGAACTCGCTCCGCTCGCTCAAGAACCGGCACCGTGATTGCCGTGTTGTGCGTCGCAAAGGCCGCGTCTACGTGATCAACAAGACGCAGCGCAAGTTCAAAGCTCGCCAGGGCTAAGAACTGCACTCTACCAAATATTAAAGCCGCGCTTTCGAGCGCGGCTTTTTTTGTTTGCGGTGTTAATGTCTGCTATGCGGACGAAGCAGACCTTTGTTGTATTTGCATCAATGTCTGCTCAACACGCGTTCGCCTAAAAAACGAAGCAACGTCGTCGGCACACTTGGATCGATCATTGTTGGATTACGCTCGCCCAGATTACACTCGCATATTCCAACATGGTTGTTGCCTGCGATTTCATTTCAGAAGGCTCAAACCTATCAAGATAGACAGCGGCAATCACATCAGCAGCAACGCTAAACTTGACACGGCAATAGCGACTAAGGTGAGGATTGCTCAGTATGCTTTCATCGCGGCGGGCATTGCATTCAATTGCAATAGGATTGCCAACATAATCTGTCCCGAGGCTATCTGTATCAGTACCTAACCAGTTTTCCTCCTGGAATTGCCGCAAATTGCCTTCAGCCACAGGCGAGAATACCACCCTATGCCTTGGCCTCCCCAGGCACCAGATGCTCTCAGAAAGCGCCACCCTTGTTTCACACCACCTCTGAAGTTCGGACTGTTGCAAACATGCGTTCAGTGGCGCGGTGGGACCGTCACATGTGCTATGCACGGGGATCAGCTCAATTTCAGTAAAACTGACTTCGCCCACCCCATATGCAACCATGTCTTGCAGTGTGTCTCCACTGCGCCAAAATTTCGTGTAGCAGGGCTGATCTCCCCTACACGAATGAATGGTCTCAAGCTGTGGACTTGCGGGAAAACGAATCTCTTCGTCACCGATTTGCCCAGCAAGCTCGCCAGCCTGGAAAGCAGCCAAGTCATCCCGGCGCTGCTGTTCATCTATGTGTTGGTTCCACCATAAAAACAGAATTGCCAAAGAAGGGCCGACCAACGAGATTACCCGGACGGCATGGGCGGAAATCGTCAGGCCTCGGTTTGCAAGGTCATTTGCAACTGCTGAAGTGACAAGGCCAATTCCAAGCGCGAGTATGGGAAAAAGAAGAAAAAGTGGTATGGCACCAAAAATAAGGCCACCCATCTTTATGCCGCTTATCAAAACAAAAAAGGCAACCGTAGTAAGCAGAGAGATAACGGTTAGCCTAACACCAATTCTCTTGGTTTTCGCGGCATCATTGCCTCGTCGTGTTACCCCGAAAATCCAAGCCAAAAGGTAGAAAAAATAGTAAACGTAAATCAAAGGAGTGAATCCATCCTTCGGTCAGATCTTGCTAAGTTTCTGTTCGAAATTATGCTTAGCATGGCACTTATTCGAGTGAGCTTCAACAAAAGTGCAGAGCTCAACAGATTTCACCGAAGCAGACCTTTATGCACTGCGCAGCATCGGACATTATGGGCTCAAAACGGCCCAATGACGCAAGAAGATAAAGAACCGTTCTGGAATGGCCGAGCCGCTCGCCAATTGTTACTAGATGCTCAACTTGTCCTCCAGTTCAATACCTGGGTAGCGCCTTGGCTGTCGACTTTCGTGTGACCCAGCAAAAGCTGCACAGCGTGAAGGATTCCGGTCTTGCGTTAGATTTTCGCGGCTTTCGCCCGTCGGAGTGAGCGCGTGCTGTAAGAACCGATCCAAAGCTGAGCGAGGTTGGGGCAGTCGAAATGATGTCACGATTGCTCCTACATCGGCGTCGAGCCCAGACTTTTTGACGCTGCGGCATACACGAGTGCCCGAGCAAGGTATCAAAGCTGACCCACGTGCGCAGGTGTTTTCAAGTACTCGATTAAGAAGATCGAGAGGCACAATTGGATGCCTCCCGACTATTGTTTGTCTTACTGTGACATCCCGCCTTCGGTCGAGATTTGTTCTTCCACATGAGTTTGATTGGTTATGTCCGATCCCCGCGGAGGATAGTCCTTGAACGTAGACAGGTGGTTCTGAACGATCTTAGCCGCAGGACCAAAGGCCCACATTTTGTTGCCCATCCACCGGGTATACATCCCCGACTCTTCGGCCGCTTTTTCGTAGGGATCACGGCGCAAGTTGAATAGAAGCGGAGCATTCAACTCCTCTTTGGGGCCAGCCCACCCTTCGGTTTGAATTGTGAAATGCGCTTTCCAGTCACCGTGGCGTACGGCCTGCAGGTCCGGTCCCTCGTAGTAGACGATTTCTTCGCGGCTGCTGTCGCTTGCGCCGGTCAAGAACGACAACTGATTGTAACCATCAAGATGCACCTGATAGCCTTCATGACCCTCTAACAAAGCATCCGGCAAGTCATTCGGTCCACCTGCAGCCGCGACCAGGGTTGGCATCCAGTCGAGCCCGGCAAAAATGCCATTACTCACGGTTCCGGCTGGAACTTTCCCGGGCCAGCGAATAATGGCGGGTACGCGGAAACCACCTTCCCAGGTCGTGCCCTTTTCACCGTGGAATGGCGTTGTTCCCCCGTCGGGCCAAGTCATGGTTTCGGGGCCGTTGTCGGAAGTAAATACAACAATCGTATTGTCGGAAACACCCAGTTCTTCCAACCGCTCCATGACTTTTCCTACGTTGTCGTCAAGTTCCTTCATCACCACATCTTGCAACCCACGCCCATCGCCGAGCATGGCTTCGTATTCAGGGCTCAGGTGTGTCCAGACATGCGCCCGCGCCGGTGCCATCCAGACAAAGAACGGGGTGTCGCTTTCAACCGCGCGGTTGATGAATCCCAGAGTATGGGCTGTCACTTCGTCGTCCAGCGTTTTTTGCCGTTCAGGCGGAGCGGGGCCATCGTCGATGATGCGTTGCTTGCCGACCAGACCCCAGCGCGGGTCTACCGTTTCATCAACCGTATCTGTCGCATAGGCGTGGATGATATTCCGAGGACCAAAAGTGTCGTTGAACTTTTGATCTTTGGGCCAGTCCGGGTCGGACGTGTATTCCATCGCGTTCAAGTGATAGAGCCAACCCCAATATTCATCAAAGCCTTTCACCGTTGGCAGAAACTTGTTCATATCGCCCAAATGGTTCTTACCGAATTGACCGGTCGTGTAACCCAAGGATTTCAGCATGTTGGCCAGCGTGGGATCGTCATCACTCAGACCCTTTTCGGGGTCTCCGGGTAAGCCGACGGTATGCATCCCGGTGCGAACCGGCAACTGTCCGGTGATAAATGCCGAACGCCCCGCCGTGCAGCTTGGCTGAGCATAATAGTCCGTCAGGCGCATGCCATCCGCTGCCAGTTGATCGAGATTGGGGGTTTTGATGCTTTTAACCCCCTGATGATAGCTGCCAAGACTGGCCCACCCCACATCGTCGGCCATGATGACAAGGATATTGGGTTGGTCGGTTTCGGCCAAGACAGGCGTAGCACAGACCGAAGCTGTGGTCACCGTTGCCGAAAACGCAATGGATCGAAGGTTGAACATTTTGACCTCTGCGGAAGTGGAAGGCGATACCGATGATGGAAATATCGGAAGGTTCATCAGGGATAACGGTCGAAACTTTAATGCTGCAACAGAGCTTTACTAGGATTTCACATTATGAAAGTTAAAAACCGATAGCTGAGATGAAATTGACCGCACGATGAATGAAAACGCATTAACCGCCTTTCTTACTTTGGCTGAAACTGGCAGCTTCCAACACGCGGCCCGCGTGATGGGTGCCTCCAACGCGTCGTTTTCCCGCTATATTGGGCAAGCCGAGGACCATGCAGGGCTCGTGCTGTTTCATCGAAGGCGCAACAGCAGTACGCTGACGCGGGCGGGGCAGGAGTTTTTGCCCATCGCTAAGGCTCTGCGGCAAGACCTGGATCGCTATGCGACGCGTGTTGCCAATTTGCGTGACGCCGGACCTGGTACTTTGCTGATCGGTTGCGGACCTCTGACCACAAGATCTCTGATCGTGCCCGTCCTGCGGTCTGTGCGGCAAGTGATGCCCGACCTGCGATTCAGAATACTGGTGAGCGCCTACGCGCGTCCGCTCGACTTGTTGCAGGCGGGGCAGTTCGATGTGTTTCTGGGCGATCTGACCTACACTCCAGATGCGGATAATGTCGAAATCATGGTGATGGAAAAACGGCAAATTCAGTTTGTTGCGCACCCCGATCATGAAATTCACCAACGCGGCCCGCAAACAATGGCAGGTGTTTTCGACTTTCCCTTTGCATCACCGCATCTTCACAAACACTGGAAAGCGACTCTGATAAAGTCACTTGGCGGCAACACTGACGCGGTCAATAAAGTCAATGTCCAGCCGAATGTCGAATGCGACGATTACAACTTTCTGACCGGATTACTGGAAGAGCCAGACTATATCGTAGGAGGGATGCCGGACACTTTCGCAGAACTGATCAGCACAAAGAAAATCAAACCGGTGTCGATGAAACAGAGCCTTTCATGGAACATCTGCGCGGCGCGCAAATCCCAAAACACTTCGGCTGCTCTTGAATTGTGTTGGAGTGAACTGGCCAAACACCGGGCGTGACCGGTGATTTGAAGAACAAAAAAACGCCCAACTGGGACGTATCGTGGTTCGACTAAAACGTTTTCGCGAGCTCAGTTAGCTTGGCAATGTCTCGGATTACACCGCAGAGCGGCTTTTTGCTTGAAAATGGCCAATGGTGGCAATGCTGCGCGATGTGTGAACTCGCGGTCCTAAAATCGCGGCACGCAGTCCGAATGGCTGACTTCTTCCTTGCATGGCGGGACCAAGAACTACGCAGTTGCAGCATGTTTGGTGCGGCGTGCACTCACAGCGTAGAATCCAATTCACGCATTGGGCCCTTAACAATCCTACCCACCAACTTTTTCTGCATCGTACTTTCCGCATCTTTTCCCCACCGGACAATAGCGACCATTTGACCAACTAATTTTGTCAGATTTCCTTGCATCCACTCGGGAATCGTTTAATTGACAATTTCAGTCGGATTACTACGCCGCACATTTCAATGTTGGGAGTTATGATGCTCAAATCCTCTACCTGCTTCGCCGCCGCATTGTCGGCCCTGATTGCCACTTCTGCCGCTGCCGAGGGTGAGTTGAACCTTTATTCCTCGCGCCATTATGACACCGACGAAAACCTGTACAGTGATTTCGAAAAGGCCACTGGCATCACCATCAACCGCATCGAAGGCAAAGCCGATGAGCTGATCGCGCGGATGGAAGCCGAAGGCGCGAACTCGCCCGCGGATATTCTGCTGACAGTCGACACCTCGCGCCTTTCACGGGCCAAGAATGCAGGCATTTTGCAACCGATCGAAAGCGCCGTTCTGGAAGAGCGCATCCCGAACAACCTTCAGGATAGCGACAATGAATGGTTCGGCTTCTCGCAGCGTGGCCGCATTATTTTCTTCGACAAGGAAAACGTCGCCAACCCGCCGGCGACATATGCCGATCTTGCCAAGCCCGAATACATGGGTCAGGTCTGCATCCGGTCGTCCAGCAATACGTATAACCAGACCCTGTTGGCTTCGATCGTCACCCATGAAGGCCCAGAGGCCGCCAAGGCATGGGCCGAAGGCATCGTGGCCAACATGGCCCGTGAACCACAGGGCGGTGACACCGATCAGCTGCGGGGTATCGTATCCGGCGAATGCGACATCGCGGTTTCAAACACCTATTACTTTGCCCGTGCAATCCGCAAAGATGTCAAAGGTGTTTCGGCCGATATCGACGCAATCGGTTGGGTCTTCCCGAACCAGGACAGCTATGGCGCGCATATGAACCTGTCCGGTGCAGGTGTTGCCGCAAATGCACCGAACAAAGAGAATGCCGTTCTCTTCCTCGAATATTTGGCAAGCGACAGCGCCCAGCAATATTTTTCCGCCGGGAATGACGAATTCCCCGCGGTTGAAGGCGTCGCACTGGCGGACTCCGTGAAATCGCTGGGTGAGTTCAAAGCGGATGAGGTCGTCCTGTCCGACGTCGCCGAAAACCTGCCGACAGCACAAAAGATCTTTAACGAAGCCGGCTGGAAATAATCTGGGCAAAAACCAGAGCAGTAAGAAGGGCGCAGGTTTTCTGCGCCCTTTTCCTTTGGTGGCAGGTTCAGAACCGAACCCCGAACCCGACCGAAAACCCCGAAAACGAATCCGCGATAACGCCGTTCAGCATGACGCGCGCGCCTTCGACGGCGGGCAACCCGATCTTTGTGGTATCGACCTCAATTCCGACACCTACCGTCGCGAGCCAATCCGTATCCAACACCATCGCGCTGTCGCCGTGATAGAGGACAACACCCCCGTCCAAAACCAGCTTTGACGGACTGCCCAGTAGTTTGACCTTGTCCAGCGGATAGCGATAGCGCGAAAACAACGTGGTCTGGTTCGAGTTTGCGCGCGCATTCCCAACCTCGGGTTCGTCTATCGGGTGAAACTCCAGAAATGTTTGGCGCAGTTTGTATTCTGCGTGCCAACGGCCGAACTGTGCCTCGCGAAAAAGACTCAGGGACGCGCCGAAGCCAAAGGCGTTCAGATTGCCATCCACCTCGCCCACTCCGTTCGAGCGGGTCGGAAACAACGGGAAGTCGGAAAACACGGCGTCCGTTGTGACATGGCCAAGGGACAGATGCGCGGCTGGCCGGATGTGCCAATCATTTGTGAGCGGAAATTCCCATCCGACACCAAGGGTCGCGGCGATGCTTGACCATTTCACATCCAGTTCGGTATCAGACCCGATTTCGGGGAATATCACCACCGGATTATAGTTCTGATAGGCGAACTGACCTTCCAGATACAGGCCGTTGTCCAATGGTTTGAACCCGCCGCGCAACTGCGTGGACCGCAGATTTC
The DNA here is from genome assembly GCF_059611005.1 of Ruegeria sp. CDSB117. NCBI lineage: Bacteria > Pseudomonadati > Pseudomonadota > Alphaproteobacteria > Rhodobacterales > Roseobacteraceae > Ruegeria > Ruegeria sp. CDSB117. The sequence goes on along the minus strand of NZ_JBXWOS010000026.1, from coordinate 26,803 downwards.
GCGCGTCACCGGCTGCGCTCAGAAAGGATAGGGACGACAGTGTTTCGTTCGGTGTGGCGGCAATACTCAGCACCGCAAGAGCGGCCCGGGCGGCGGTTTCCGAGGCGTCTGGATCCAGGTTTTGCGCGTTGGTCGACGCAGCGAAACCACAGAACATTGGCAGTGTGTACGCAACAAGTCTTTTCAATCGCAGGTTCGCCTGTCGTATGTTGTCGGCCGGCAAGCGCATCCTTGTAGACGCGCTAGGCGTTAAGCGAACCGTAACCCAGTCTTAGTTTACGAAAAACGAAAACAACAAATTCGCGGTCACGAAATCTGATGGCTTGCATTTTGGAAACACCCGGTCATCGTGGCGTTTTCAACAACCATCCGGAATGTGATTTGGAGTTTTCCCCCAAAACGGGTTCAATCACGTCAGGAGGCTCGCCATGAAAAACCGGGATAGTTTCGAGAAATTCTACTTTGCCAAGGTTGGCATGGGCGAAGCCTGCGGCTGTGCCGAGAAGGTGATTGATGTGTTCGAATTCAACCGACAAGGCGGCGCACAGTCCAAGCGTGCAGTGAAATCGGAAAGACGCAAACGTCGTTCATTCCGGTCGTGGGCCATGAAATACGGGTTGCTGAGCCGCAAACCCCGAACCTGAAAATCGTCACCCATTTGTGGGACGGCCTAGGTGCCTTGAACCAGTTAGATGCTTTATGATCAGAATTGGGGCGGATCGGACCTGCAAAACCCGGCGACACCCCTTCAACCTCAGTACCCGAGACTCCGTCTTCAATTTTAAACGACGCGGTCAGCGAACACCCCTGCGCGGGCCTTTTTGGGGTTTCGCCCATACAACACAGGCTTGAGAAACGACCCGGTGAATCCGGAAACAAACTTGCAATCACCCCTACAAGCGTAGTCACCTGAGATAGAATGGGGGGAGAATGTCGATGAAGCCATGGGCCGTGGTGGTTTGTGTGTGCAGTACGCTGGCTCTTGCTGCATGCGCCCCCAAAACACGCAGCTATGAAAAAACCATTTCGTTGTCCTTTGCGGCCCCCGCGAACAGCGCCCTGATGCGCGCGGCCAACCGGCTTGGCGATCCCAAGGATGGGCGGTCCGGGGTAAAACTGATCAGTGATGGGGAACAAGCGCTGGTTTCAAGGCTTTTGCTGGCCGCTGCAGCAGAGCATACCATCGACGCGCAATACTACCTTTTGCACAATGACCCCACGGGCCACCTGTTTGCGGCCAGTCTTTTGCAGGCGGCGGACAGGGGCGTTCGTGTCCGGCTGCTTTTGGATGACATGGACACGTCCGGTTACGACGCTATGACCGCAGCGCTGGACTATCACGAGAATATCGAGATCCGGCTGTTCAATCCTTTTTGGCGGGATCAAAGCCTACTGATTGCAGGTCTGACAGACTTCAAACGCATAAATCGCCGGATGCACAACAAATCCATGACCGCAGACAACATGTTCACGATCGTCGGGGGGCGCAACATTGGGGCCGAGTATTTCTTGGCCCGGGAAGAAATGAACTACGCAGATCTGGACGTGCTGGCGGCAGGCCCTGTCGTGAATGAGGTTTCCCAAAGCTTTGACGCCTATTGGAACAGTGAATTTGCCGTTCCCGCCCGCGCGGTTGTTGGACAACCGGAATCGTTTGACCTGAACGATGCGCGCACAAGGCTGAATGAGTTGGTGGAGGAAGCAAAACAGACCCAGTACGGCGCTGCGCTCAGGAAATCCGCGCAAGAGAATTTTGCCGACGGCGCGCTGCGGCTGAATTGGGTCCCCGCGCGTTTGTATGCGGACCCGCCTTCAAAAGCTGCGGGCGATGAAACGTCCGACCCCATTCTTGCATCGCAATTGCTGCCGTATTTTGAAATTGCCAGCAGCGAGGTAAATATCATCTCGGCCTATTTCGTGCCGCGCAACAATGGCGTCCGATGGATGACCGAGTTGGAAAATCGCGGTGTGGACGTCAAAGTCGTGACCAATTCCTTAGGGTCGAACGACGTCGTGCCGGTCTATGCCCATTACGCCAAGAAACGCAGGGCGTTGCTGCGCGGTGGGGTTGAGCTTTATGAATTGCGGCCAGATGCCTATCAGGTTCAGCGTCGCGGTATCAACTGGGCGCAATCCCGTTCCGGCCTGCATTCCAAGGCTTTTGCCATCGACGACCGTTACCTCTTTGTTGGCTCATTCAATTGGGACCCGCGGTCTGTGAACATCAATACCGAAATGGGCATTCTGATCGACTCGCCCGCGATGGCTGTTCAAACGATGGGTGCATTGGACGCGGCCCTGCCCGCCTACACCTACCAGGTGACGTTGGAACGCGCAGGCCAGCTTAAATGGAGAACACGAGGAGCGGACGGGGAAATACTGGAATACGATTCCGAGCCCACGGGGTCGGTCTGGGATCACATCGTCTCTGGTTTTCTGAGTATTTTACCGATCGGGTCACAGCTTTAGGCCCGCAAGTAACGACTAACGCGACCGATCATTCTTAGGTTTACCGCTGCAAAAAGCTGAAAGGACGTTCACCGTGAAGTATTACAAGCTTTATGCCGATGCTGCTGGCGAAAGCCATTGGGATGACATTGACGTCAACCTCGAGGAACGGAGTTTCGCCCCGCCCGCGCACGCCATCGAGGTATCCGAGCCAGCGCGCGTCAAACAGACAATGTTTCTGCGGCTTCGATCCGGTTGGAACGAGCCCATCCATCCGACCCCGGTGGCGCAAAGGCTGATATGCCTTGCAGGCACAATCCGCGTCACTGCAAGTGATGGAAACTATCGTGACATCGGCCCCGGCGACGTGTGGCACATGGAAGACAAAGTGGGAAAGGGTCACCACACCAGGGTCACAAACGATCAGGACTTTGAAGCGGTCATAATTCAGTTTGAGTAACTTCGCCGATCCGAGGCCGTATACGAAACCCCAGACGGAACCTTCACCGGAGGATGGCACCGTTTCGGCCTGACTGTATCCCGGTATGGCAGTTTGTAAGAACCAATTGAGTGCGCCGCTTGTTCCGTCAGAACAGCTTGTAAGGAATCCAAAGCGCCAAATCCTGCCAAAACCACAACAGCACGGCCGTAGCCAGCATGATGAACGCAAAAGGGATGGCCCCTTGAATAACCTCCTCAAGGCGCGCCTTTCCGACAGCTTGAAGGACAAACAGGTTTAATCCGACCGGCGGAGTGATTAGCGCTGTCTCGATCAGGACGACGAAAAAGATGCCGAACCAGATCGGATCAATTCCCATGACTTCAAGCGCAGGGAAAAGCACCGGAACCATAATCAGCATCATGGAAAGTGCTTCGAGGAAAAAACCGATAATCAGCAACACAAGCCCGACCGCGAAAATAAAAATCGTCGGGTTTGAGATGTTTTCAGTGAGAAAGCTGCTGATCGATTGCGGAATCAGATACAAAGTAATGGCGTAAGAAAAAACCTTAGCCCCTGCGACGATGATGAAAATCATCACAGTGGTTATCAGTGAATCGTGCACGGCTTCTCGCAGTTTTACGAAGGTCATTCTTCGCATCGCGAATGTTATGACCATCGCGATCACGAACCCGATGCCCGCGCTTTCTGATGGCGTCGCTATTCCTGCATAGATCGATCCAATGATTGCTATAGCCAAGACGACAGTCGGAAGCGCACTTAATGTCACCAGCAGCCGTTGTTTCATTGGCATGCGCTCGACTTTTAAGCTCTTTTTGCCGCGCGCATAAAGCATGGCGTAGATGATAAAGAGCGTTGCAAGGAACAATCCAGGTCCAATTCCGGCAAGGAAAAGCGTTGGAATCGAAGTCTCGGTAATGACGCCATAGATGATCAGCGGGATCGATGGGGGGATCAGAATGCCCAGGGTTCCTCCGGCGGCGAGTTGTCCCAAGATGAATGGACGGTCATAGCCGCGCTTTTCCATCTCGGGGATGGCGACGGTGCCAATTGTGGCTGCCGTCGCCACCGAGGATCCCGAAATCGCCGAAAAAAGCGTGCAGCTTTTGATCGTAGCGACGCCCAATCCCCCGGGCCAATGCCCGACCCAAGCCTGCACGCCGGCAAAGAGATCCCGTCCGACGCCGCCTTTCAACAGCACGTTTGACATGAGCAGGAACAAAGGCACGGCCAAAAGCTCAAAACTGTCCATCGTCCCGAACAGGCGCTGCGGCACGGCAATCAATGGGAGCCCTTTCAGCCATAACAGCACAACCCCGAGGGCCCCCATGGCAAAGGCGACGGGTACGCGCAAAAGCAGCAAACCCAGCAGGGCCCCGATGATCAGAATGGTTTCCAAGGGTCAGTGACCCCCAAGTTCATGGTTTTGCAGGTTCGCCTGGCCCGTCCACACCCGGTAGATTTCCACCAAAGCCTGAAGCGATAGCAAACCAAACCCAACCCAGATCGCGGATTGAGTATAGGCCTTGGGTACAGCAAGGTAGCTGTCCGTCGTGTGCCCGGCGAGCGTGGATTTCAGCCAGATGTCCCAACCATATCGCGCGGCGACGCATCCGAAAAACACGATAACAAGCAACGAAAACGTCTCGACAACCCTGCGCCTAAGCGTGTTCGCATCCCGGAACGCCAAATCAATGACGATGTGCTGGCGGTGCTTTAGAACATATGCCGTCGCGCCAAAAGTAGCCCAAACCTGAAAGATCCTTGCGATCTCATCCACCCAAACCGTCGGGCTGGTGAGCGCGTAGCGCATGAAGACCTCGTGAGCCACGAAAATGCCTATGGCGAAGAACATCCATCCGGCGACAATACCAAAGAGTTCAGACAGCCAATCGACGGTTCTGGTCAGGGCTTGCAGCATTCGGGGTGCCTCGCCAATAGAAGAAGCAATCGAACCTGGGATGTCCGCTTGCTTTGACAATATGAAGAAGGGATTACATTCCGGACACGGCTGAAATCACTTCGGCGGCAGTATCGCCTGCGTCATCGACAAAACGCTGAGAAACGCTCGAGGTCGCCTCAATCCATTGCTGACGCTCTTCATCGGTCAGATCGACCACGGTCATCAGGCCACGCATTTCGTCGATCGTTGCATCTTCTTCTGCGTAGATCGCGTCACGCAATTGCTGTTCGACCTCAGCGGCGGCGTCCAGAATGATCTGCTGATGCTCGGGCGAAAGGCTTTCGAAAAAGTCGTTGTTCATGGCGGCAACAAATTCGATGGCACTGTCATATGACAATGTCATGTGATCCATCACTTCGTGCAGTTTTCGCGATTTCACGGCAGACGCACCTGTCATGCCCACATCTACAGCACCCTGCTGATAGGCCAGAAACTGTTTGGACCCCGACATCAGCGTGGGTGCGCCACCAAGCGCCTCGATCGTCCAACCAATCACCTTACCGTAGGTCCGGACTTTTTGGTCCTTGAGATCGGCGGGTGTTCGGATGGCAGACCCGTTCGACAAATAGACATTACGCCCAAACGCCTGCCACCACAGAACCTTGGCCCCCGTTTCCTCAAGCACAGCGGCATCCAGAATGTTGCGCATCGGTGATCCAGTGGCAACGGCCGCCCGCAGATGGTCCTCATCACGGAAAAAGAAGGGCAGGTTCACGACGTCTACTGCCGGGACCGCCCCGGTAAACCGGCCAAGAAACGCCGAACCGGCCTCGACAGCGCCTGTACCCACTGCTTCTGGAACTTCCTTATCTTTGTAAAGCTGCGCTGACGGGAACAGCTGAACCGTTAGCTCACCGCCGGACTTCTCTTCAACGATATCCTTGAACGCGATCCAGTTCTGTCCCAACGAATGAGTCTCTGGCAACTGTAACGTCACTCGGATGATGGTTTCGGCCTGCACCATGATCGGAGCAGACACTATGAGTGTTGCAGCCAACGCCACCTTAAACATGTTACGCATGATTCCTCCGTCGAATTTTCGGATTTTCCGCTTTCTTAACTTGTTTGGCAGCGTCGCAATGCGGTGGCATTGATGTCAATTCCATATGCAATCACTTTCGAGAAAACGAGGACACTTACCCTGACTGATACCCCTGCAGATATTGGGTCATGAACTCGGACAATTCAGCTTGTACCGCATCCGCGTCCAACGCGACGAACCGGCCTTCCAGTGATAGCTTTACTATGCCGTGCACAGCAGAAAACACAGTTCGTGCACGCGAAGCCAATGTGTCGTCATCCAACTGAGGGTTCAATTGCGATAACGGAGCGATGATCTCGGCGATGAGCACCGCGTGTTCCTCAAGGTGCCATTGCGGGACCGGTACACCCGGCTGCATCCGGTGATCGAATAAAGCGGCCCATAGGTTTGGGTTTTCGTTACCGAAATCCAGGTATGCCAACGCAAGTGCAAGCAGCTTTGCCTTAGGCGTCTCTTGTGATGTGGAGGCGTTTTGCAGTGAGACGTGCAAACCAGTAGGTAGCCAGTAGGTAGCTTGAGCAGACACTTCAATGACTGCTTTCCTGAAGCTGCGCGGTAGCTTAGTACGCCTGCACGTACGGCGGCTCCGGGCCGGTCAGGTTAGGTTAGGCAGGCGAAACTTTGAACGGAGACTTTGCAAAGTCAGCTTTGTGCGCATCGCAGGCCTTGGCGAGAAGGCCAAGCAAAAAAGGGCCGCATGCAACCCAAGATTCCATAGGGAGGCCATTTGCGGGATTGAGCAACGCAAAGGACCATAACCGCAACGACTACGCCAAAAACTGATTGTATTCACCGCCAGGGCAAACAATCGCGCAGCGCAAAACTATAGGCAAACTACGCAAACTTATGGGGTGTGCGAAGTGCTATGCGCAAACCTACAAGATCCTGTAGGTGCTCTCATAACGCTGCATTACCGGCATTGATTTCATTAAAGAAAATCCTTGAAGTTTGCCCATAATTCTGCGCGATATTTGCGCATAACTTTGCACGATTTGCCCAAAAGTTTGCACACTCCCCTTTTCGGTACCGGACTACATCCTTCCGATAGTTCCCTTGAGTTCTGCGACTTGAGCTACATCCAACATCCGGGTTGGCATACCTCGAAGTGCCAAGAGTAACTTGGCTGTTTCTTCTAACTCTTCTGCTGCATAGACCGCTGAGAAGAGATCCTTTCCCGACACGACAGGGCCGTGATTGGCCAGCAGAACAGCACTATACTTGCCGCCCAGTTCGCGGATCAAATCACCGGATTTTGGATCACCCGGCTTAACGTATCGAACCAGTTTAACCGTGCCTACGCGCATGACCACGTATGGTGTAAGCGGCGGAATACAGTCATTGGGATCGGTGTCTTCCAGACACGACAGTGCGGTGGCCCAGGTCGAATGCAGATGCACCACTGCACCAGCTTCCGGCCGCGTCTCATAAAAGGCTTGGTGCAGAAAGACCTCCTTGGTCGGCTTGTCTCCGGAGACGTGGTTGCCATCCAAATCAATCTTGGCAATTCGCTCGGGGTCAACATTGCCTAAAGTCGAATTCGTTGGCGTCATGAGAATCCCGTCCGGTAAACGCGCAGAGACATTGCCCGCAGTGCCAACGGAAAAGCCACGCACAAACAGCGAGGCACACAGCTCCGACATCTGCTGCCGCAGCGCCATTTCTTCAGAGCTCATTTGCCCGACTCCATCATTCTCAGCGCTTTCGCGAAAAAATCCGGAGCGCCAAAGTTTCCGGATTTCAAAGCCATCGCAATGGGTTCAGTTTTTCCAACGCTCAGGACAGGTACGCCTGGGTCAATCTCTGTCCCAATTGACATGGCCGGTGACCCCAGTGCCTCAGAGACAGCCTGGGCGACAGCTCCCGACGTCTCTCCTCCGGCCACGACAAGGCGCTCATAACCCGTTTGGACAAGTTCCCATGCAGTTTCTGCAAAGAGATTATCCAGCCTGTTCGCTACAGCTTCCTGACCAAATTGATTTTGGATCGCTCGCACATCATCCGGACTTCCCGATGAATATGCGAGCGGCGCCTGACCCGGATGCGCTTTAAAGAAATCCAGAAGCGTTTGCGTGGTCACATCCCCGGACATGACACCCGGAACATCAATGGCGAAGGTTGGATGGGATTTCGCATGAACATCGATCTGCCCGCGGGTCGCACCTGAACAAGAACCCGCAAGGATCGCGGCAGGCCCTGCGATACCAGTGAACGCACTGCCAGCACTTTTGGATGAAGTCTCTCTCAGGAAGTTTCTTGGTAGACCCAGCGCTATACCCGATCCCCCAGTAATGAGCTTGGCATCTTTTAGAGCTTCGCCCCAGGCCAACAAATCTTCATCCGAAATCGCATCGCCAATCACAAATCGTTCGTCGGCTTTCTGCAAAGCATCAGCAATCGCCTTTGAACCTTGCTTCACAGTGTCAATTGACACCAACCCAACCGCTTCTTCAGTCTGATACTGCAACCATCGCCTGATATTGGCATCCGTCATCGGAGTAAGAGGGTGATTTTCCATCCCAGACTCGTGCAACAACTTACCAAGCACAAAGAGATGACCGTAATAGATAGTACGCCCCGTTGTCGGAAAGGCCGGACAGAAAATCACTTTTTCCGCGCCCAGTTCGTTGGCCAGCGCTTCCGCAACGGGGCCGATATTTCTCTCCATAGTGGAATCGAAGGTCGAGCAATACTTGAAGATGAACTGCTGGCAACCTTGGTCCGCGAGCCACTGCAAGGCATTCAGACTGTCCGCAACAGCTTCCTCGACCGGTGCAGTGCGGCTCTTGAGCGAGACGACGCCTGCTTCGATCTCCTCGTCGGCTGGGGTATTCGGAATACCCGGAAACTGCGCGGTTCTTAATCCACCTTCCGGCTCAACGCCTTTCGCCAAGGTGTTCGCAATATCGCTCGCACCGGTAAAGTCGTCCGCTATGACGCCGATCTTCATAATTTGATGTCCCTGGTTGGCCCGGGATCTAGCCTACGGATATGCGGTGCCGCTCCGACGGGAAAAATCTCACGCACAAGTGGATCATGACCTGGCACGATAAGTCGAGGGTGCGAGGCCAGCTTTTCGAGCATCTCGAAACCATCCATCATGTCTTGCAGGTCGACGACGATGGGAAAGGCTTTGCGCGCCATGAAATTCTCGTAATAGTGTGAGGCATCAGAGGCGAGTATCATCCACCCGGCTGCCGTTCTCACGCGAACGCATTGCAACCCGCGCGAATGCCCACCGATGCAGTGCACCGTGATCCCATCTGCAATCTCGGCATCTCCATCGTAGAACACGACCTTGCCTGAATAGAGACGCTTTACGACCTCGCAGACATGGCCGGCCGTGAAAGGCGCGCGCAGATGGTCGTGGCACATGCAGGGGCCTGTGGCGAAGGCCATCTCCGCCGATTGCATATGCAACTTCGCGTTCGGGAACATATGCAGCCCCCCCGCGTGATCATAATGAAGATGGGTCACGATAACCTCGGTTACCGCTTCCGGTGAAATGCCTAGGGGCCGCAGAGCCTCGCGAGGATCCATCGCAATGGGACGACCACGGGCGGCGGCCTCATCGGAGTCGTAGCCAGTATCGACCAGAATGACTTTGTTACCGCGTTTGAGCACCCAAACGAAGTAATCCATCGCGTGAGGCGCGCTGTGATTATCATCGATGATGAAACTATCAGCTCGCGTCCGGGCATTGCGATCCGCGTATTTCACGGCGTGGATTTCCCAATCGTTCATCGGATGACCTCGGAGTACTGGTGAACTACCTTGGTGGCGATCATATCAGCCACAGCCGTATCGAAGGACTGGAAATGCGCGCTTTCTAGGTGGGCGGAGAACGCCGCGCTATCATCATAAACCTCATAGAGAAAAACTGTCTCAGGATCATCGCCGAGGCAAACGTCAAACTGCTGGCATCCGGCTTCTTCACGCAAAGAGGTTGAAGCGTTTTCGACCATCAGCGGCAAAAAGGTGTCCCGCGTACCGGGCTTGAGAGTGAAGGTGACAGTAACCACAAACATCAGACGGAAAGTCCTTTCAGACGTGAGAAAGCGCGCTTCGCAACGGGCAGTTGGCTGAGGATCAGGCCAATGTTGAGCACCAGCAGAATGGCCGCACCCGGGCGTGAAAAGAAGACCGAAAGATCCCCGTCCGACAAGAACAGCGACCGGCGGAAGGTTTCGTCAAATAGGCTGCCCAGAATAACCCCGATAACCAATGGCGCGATTGGGTATTTCATCAGGTTCATGAAATAGGCAACGGCGCCGACGCCAAGCATCAGGTAAAGATCATTGATGCCACCACCGACGCTGAAAGACCCAATTGTTGTTAGAACCATCACAACCGGCAAGAAGATAGTCTGCGGGATGGCGAGTATTCTGATGAAAACCCGAGCAGTGAACAGGCCCATCAGGAACATTGTCAGGGAGGCCAACACAAGTATTGCAACCACGCGCAGAATGATCTCGGGATCAATCGTCGGTCCCGGGATCACATTGTTAATCTTGAAAGCGCCCATCAAAGCGGCCGCAGGTGGTGAACCGGGAATACCCAACACCAAAAGCGGGATTAGTGCGCCACCAATACAGGCGTTGTTTGCGGTCTCTGAGCACAGCAGACCTTCCAAAGAGCCTTTTCCAAACTTGTCGCCCTCGGCAGATACGGTCTTGCCGACACCGTAACTGACCCAACCGGCGACATCTTCGCCCACGCCGGGAAGCGCTCCTACCCCGGTCCCGATCACTCCTGACCGGCCAATGGTGGGCAGGTAGCGTCGGATGGAGCGTAGGTTCGGAAGGATGCGACCTTTCAGGGCCAGAACTTTCCCGGCCTCAACGTGCCTCAAGCCGTCGATGATTTGGGGGATGGCGAAGGCCCCCATCAAAACTGGCACGACCTGAAACCCGCTCAACAGGTAAGACCAGCCGAAAGTATAGCGCGGTTCAGACAACAGAGGGTCAAGCCCCACCATGGACATCGCAAGCCCGATCAGACCGGCGATCCATCCCTTGATCACCAGGTCTTCGCTCATCAAAGTGCCAGAAAGCAGAATGCCGAACAGGGCCAGCAATGCTTTCTCCGGGCTTGCGATGTTCTTTGAAACCAAAAGCAGTGCCCATACGAAAATCAGAAGCGTGAGGGTTCCGATAACTGTGCCAATGAAACTGGCCGTTGTGGTCAGCCCAAGTGCTTCGCCCCCTCGACCCGCTTTGGCCAGTGGGTAGCCATCCATTGCCGTCGCCGCGCTGGCTGCCGTACCTGGAATGTTCAACAGAATTGACGGGTAAGAACCCCCATAAATCGCGCCAACATAGGCCCCGAGCAATGCGATGAGTGAATAGTCCAGCGGGATTTTGTTGCCGAAGAATCCCGTCAGAATCGTCACGGCCAGGGTTGCGGTCAGGCCGGGCAATGCGCCGAACGAGATGCCCAAGAACACGGATGCGATCAAATACAGATAGGTCAGCGGGTCCACTGCCAGGCCCACGAATGCAGTCCCAAATCCGGCCAGTTGCGAAAGAATAAAGTCCATCCGGTCAGTCTTTCCATAGCGGACGAAGCGTCACATAGTAGTGGTATTCGATTTGCTTGAAGATCAGCCCACCGCGCGCGGGCACGTTCTGCCGGAAAACAAAGGCCATCGCACAAACGAGGATGAGCGGGGCAAGTATTGCCACCAACGGAACGAACCGCAAAACGCGTTCGGAAACCGCCTTGCTCAACACCACAAGTGTGAGCGAGCCCCATAAGGCCAGTGTAAACCAATCATCACTGTGTGCGTTCCAGCCCGCCTGCGCGGGAAATACAGCAAACGCAAATAGCCCGGCAGAGACAACCGCGCTACAGGCCACCAAAGCACGCCGCGCATGACCCCCGTAGTAGCCGTAAGTCAAAGCTGTAATCAGTAACCCAGAACACAGAATGAAGTCCACTCTGGGAACCAGTCCGACGACATATGCAAGAAGGATCAGGCCTATTGTAGAAGCTCGATAGGCTTCCGACTTATCCCATCCGATGCCCAAAGCACTGAGCGCGTTTTGGGCACCACCTGAGCGGATTGAATTAGCCAGTAAGACGAAGGACAGCACAAGCAATCCACCGAAGATGAACAGCGGTACAATTGCCGCCGAGTTGTACCAATCCGATCCACTTACACCTGCGCGGTTTTCGCCCCAAAGTGGAATGTCCGACGTCTTCCAAAGAAAAAAGACGGACACTGTTATTAGAACAATTGCTGCCCAAAAGTCGCGCGACCGCATGACCAGTGTTTCGTCAGGTTTGTCCATTGCCTGCCTCCTGAGGGAAAGGGCGCGATCAAGTGCGCCCCTTCAAAATTGATCGGATTAGGGCTGCGCGATACCCAGCGAGGCTGGATCCACTGTGGCAGCGCCAAGGTCCTGCAAGGTATAGGCAAAAGTAGCCTCGAGGTTCGCAAACAGTTCTTGAGCTTCTTCACCGTGTTGACCACCGACATCGTAATTGTTTGCCGCGGCCCATTCGGCGACGGTGTCGGAGGCAATAGCTTGCTCGAAGGCATCACCAAGCGCGGCCTTTACATCGTCCCCGGCTGAACTGTGAACTGCAAACCCGATGGCCTGCTTGAGCGGCAAATACTGATCGAGACCGTCATAGATGCCAAAGGCAGAAGGCACTGTTGCCCCTGCAATCTGCGCATCTTCGGGCGTCAACATCGCGAGCGGTTTAAGTTGACCGCCTTCAATCAACGGAGCCTGTTCAGCCAGTGACGTCACAACCAACGCAACTTCGCCCGCTATCGCTGCCTCCTGCCCGGGCGCTGAGCCTTTGTAGGGAACAAACTTGAACTCAGTCCCTGACCCTTTTTCGATGGCCAGAAGATTCAAATGGTGGATCGAACCCGCGCCGGAAGCCGCCGCTGGAATAGTGCCAGGAGCAGCTTTCGCAGCGTCGACCAGTTCTTCCAGAGTATTGTAAGGGCTGTCCGCTGGAACCGAGATCAGATCGGGTGATCCGCCAACAATAAACGGATACCAAAAGTCAAATTTCTTATCCCAACCACCCTGCACAGCAGCGGTTACGTTCGATTCAGAAAGACCAACCAATGTGTAGCCATCGTCTGGTTGGTTCATGACGTAGACCATACCGTTAGAGCCTGCGACCCCACCTGTTTGATTGATCACATTGATCGAAACCGGAAGGTGTTTTTCCATCTCGGCCATGATCATTCGGTTGATCGTGTCCGTGCCACCACCGGCCCCCCAGACCACAGCTGTGGTGATATCACGATAGGGGTAATCCTGCGCCGCAGCTGCGCCTGCAACACCGGTCGCCATCACGGCTGCGGCCGCCAACCGCCCTAGCTTTAGTTTCATTTCCAAGTCCTTCCAAACAACTTTGCGTTTATTATTGCATTTATTTGCGTATACATTAAAGAATGCGTTGTCAACGGACTGTAGTGAGAGCTGCAATCGCGCTATGAATGCGAAACGGGAAGGAAGCGGGCTAAGATGAAGAAAAGTTATGATGTGGCAGTGTTCCAAGGGGACGGAATCGGCCCGGAAATCATGGCCCCTACGCTTGAAATTCTGCGCCAGCTTTCGCGCGGCAGTCCTTCCTACGAACTGGTGTTTACAGACGCTCCGGCAGGCGCAGGCCACTACGCCAAAACTGGAGAATCGTTTCCGGCTGGGTCACTCGAAACTGCACGCAACGCCGACGCGATTCTGCTATCTGCAATGGGTTTGCCGGATGTGCGATATCCTGACGGAACCGAAATTTCACCGCAAATTGATCTGCGAAAGCAACTGGGACTTTTCGCTGGTGTGCGTCCTGTAAAAGTAAGCAGCGGACAAATGACCCCCTTGGCGCTGCCCCCCGGAAAAGAGATCGACTTTGTCTTGATACGCGAAAGCACGGAAGGGCTGTTCTTCACCCAAGGCGCTGGCGAAGTTACCGATGACGAAGCACGTGAAACTCTGCTGATCACGCGTGAGGTGTCCGAAAAACTGTTCCGGTTCGCGTTTGAGCTCGCCCAGAACCGCAAAAGAACCGGGCGCGGTCGGGGTCGAGTTACATGTGTCGACAAAGCCAATGTATTCCGCGCCTTTGCGTTCTTCAGATCGATGTTTGATGCAGAAGCCGCCCACCATCCCGAATTACAGGCAGACCATGCTTATGTTGATGCTACCGCTCTGTGGATGGTTCAAAAGCCTTGGGAATTTGACGTTTTGGTCACTGAGAACATGTTCGGAGACATCCTCTCTGACCTTGGTGCGGGTCTCATGGGTGGTCTAGGACTGGCGCCATCAGCGGATATCGGGTTGAACCACGCTGTATTCCAACCCTGCCATGGTTCCGCTCCGGACATTGCGGGACAGGGTATTGCCAACCCGTTTGCGATGATCCTGTCCGCAGCAATGATGCTTGAATGGTTGGGGTTCACCCATGATCATCCAGACCTGTCCAGCGACGGCGAACGATTGCGTGAAGCCGTGGAAAAGGTGACGGCGAACGGACAGAACCTGACCCGTGACCTAGGTGGAACGGCCGGGACGCAGGGTGCCGCGGCATCGGTATTGGAAGCAATGCGGGCATGAATACTCAACAAGCCATCAGGGTCGCGTGTGTGGGTGCGGGGTATTTCAGCAGGTTCCACTACGAAAGCTGGTCCCGAATGCCCGGAGCGGTTCCGTTTGCATCCTGCAACCGTGATATCAACAAGGCGAAGGAAACGGGACTGGCCGCTTACGATGATCTGTCAAAAATGCTGGGGGCGGAAAAACCAGATCTCGTGGACATCATCCTTCCACCTGTGGCACAGGCCGACGCCATCCGAACGGCACTGCGGTTTGGTATCAAGTGGCTGATCTGCCAAAAACCTTTCTGCATGTCATTGGATGAAGCTAAGAAAATCGTCTCCGAGGCTGAAACAGTAGGCGCAACCATTGTCGTGCATGAAAATTTTCGCTTTCAGCCCTGGTATCGTGCGATCAAGGTGGCGATGACCGAGGGTCGAATTGGAACACCTCTACAAGCGACTTTCCGGCTTCGACCCGGCGACGGACAGGGACCACGAGCCTACCTAGACCGGCAGCCGTACTTTCAGGACATGCCGCGTTTCCTGGTTCATGAAACAGCGGTTCACTGGGTAGACACGTTCCGGTTTCTATTCGATGCGCCCAGCGCAGTTTATGCGGACTTGCGCCAAGTTAACCCCGTTATCGCGGGCGAGGACGCAGGTTACATCCTGTTTGACCACCCCAACGGTTTGAAAGCTCTGTTCGATGGCAACAGGTGCCTTGACCACAGTGCCGAAAATCTGCGTCAGACCATGGGCGAAGCGCTCATCGAAGGAACGGAAGGATCACTGGTTCTTAACGGCGACGGTTCAGTCGAGCTCCGCGCTTTTGGAAAACAGGAGCGACAGCAGATTCTACCTCCAAGCGATCATGATGGGTTTGGAGGAGACTGCGTCCACGCCTTGCAAAGTCACGTCGTTTCAGGCCTTCTACGGGGCACGCCGTTGGAAAACACGGCTCGCGACTATTTGGACGTGATCCGCATCGAAGAGAACATCTATCTCTCGGCTGCGGAGGGACGAAAGATCAACCTGGAGACGCCGTGAAAGATCAGGACGCAAAAACTCTTTCCAATACGCAACGCGCTGTTAGGGATTTGCGAAAGATGATCCTGTCCGGCGAACTTGCAGCCGGAACTGACCATCTGGAGTCGGAACTCGCCGAGACCCTTGGCATGTCCCGCACCCCGATACGGGAAGCTGCGCTGATGTTGGAAAGTAAGGGCTTGCTGGAAATGCGGCCCCGAAAGGGCGTTCGGATACTGCCTGTTTCATCAGATGATATGCGTGAAATTTACGACATACTGACGGAACTCGAGAGTCTCGCAGTACAGCGCGCTGCCGAAGCGGGCTATTCAGAAGATGAACTGGCAGTACTTGCCGGATCAATTGCAAAGATGGACCAAGCCATCGAAGCCGAAGACCTAGAAGCCTGGGCCGAGGCCGACGAGTTGTTTCACCAGGAGCTCGTTCGGTTGGGCGGCAACAAACGTGTCGAAGCGATTGTCGCCATGATGAGCGACCAGGTACGTCGCGCGCGCGCAACGACATTGTTCATCAGGCCCCTGCCCGTCAAATCCAATGAAGATCACCGGGTTGTTTTTCAAGCGATTAGTGAAGGTCGTCCAAATGCCGCCCGCGAACGTCATCGAGAACACAGGCTGCAAGCCAAGGCTATGCTTTGCGGGATACTTGAAAAGCATCGGCTCAACAGCCTCTGATCTTCTCGCATCCGGTCGTTATCTCCTTGCTAAATGGTTCTTGATAGATACGCTTCGGTGGGTTGCTTGGATCAGACTTATGCCCTTTGACTATTGTGGATTAGCCGAGCCCAACCACGTCGCATAACGGCCTTGGCTGAGCATTTGCGTCGCAAATTTGGTGTGTGTTGAGGCCGCGGGCGAAGACACTAAATCGCTTCTTCAATTGGCTGCGCTATACAAGACTGTCCTGGCTATTGCATAGATCTCGGATGTGCTGCTCCAACAAAAGGATTGGTCTCAAAGACCTCATCTTGCCAGTTCTTCTCAGCTGAAGCAGAGTTCATCAATGCGGATCACCAAGAAGCGCATCAGAAGAAGAGCGCAAGTCCGGTCATTGAGACAACCAAGAAAAGTAGAGTCATGATTCCACCCGAGCGAACGAAATCGACCACCCGGTAGCCTGCCGGGCCCATGATCAACGCGTTCACTTGGTGTGTTGGGATCAAAAATGAGTTGGACGTTGAAATTGCCACGGTGAGAGCAAACACAGCCGGATTGCCACCCGCGGATACGGCAATAGAAACTGCTAGCGGCACCAGGAGGACAGTTGCGCCTACATTGGACATGACCAGCGTGAACGCCGTTGCCAAAACGGCGATCCCTGCTTGCAAAGACCAGATCGGCCACCCCTTCAGGAGAGCCAATACATGCGCGGCAATCCAATCCGCAGTGCCAGTGTTCTGAACTGCCTGGCCCAACGGGATCAGCGAAGCCAGTAGAAAGACTGTGCTCCAACTGATCGACTCGTAGGCTTCATCAATCGATAACACCCGGCTCAAAACCATGCCAACAGCGCCAATTAATAGGCACAGCGACAAACGCAGATCAGAGAACAGAATTAAGCTCAACGCTATAAGGAAGAAGGCGAGCGCCCAACCGACCTTGTGTGGCCGTAACTCTTCCTGGGGAAAGTCCGAAGTTACGACGACAAAATCCCTGTCCGACATCAGTCGTGTCAGACGGTCCCACTGCACGTGCACCACACACGTATCACCGGCCTGCAAAGGGACTTGCCCGATATGCGTTGCAGCATGATCTTCAGTTTCCACATGGCTCAGTGTTTCTTCGCCTCGCTGAATGGCCAACAAAGATAGCCCATGTGTCTGACGGAGACGCAAATCAATCGGAGTCTGGCCGATCACTGAAGAACCGGGGGGAATAACAACCTCTGCCACCCCCGATTGAGTTGCGGCGAAATCATCTGCAAAGACGTCTAGTTGCGGTAGGATCTCTAAGCCGTAAGGCTCAACGAACTGTTGCTCAACCACCCGACGCAGGCCAAGCACAGCGAGCCGCGCCGGGGCTTCGATCTTGGTATCAGCCATCGGCGCGATGACCTTGTGGCCGCGATAGGATGTGCCGAGAATGTAAATGTTATGGGCGACCATGACATCCGCGAGCGTTTGTCCTATCAAGATCGAGCCTTCAGGAACACGAATTTCGAACATATCAGCCCTGAGCCCATATGTGTTTTCGACATAGGTCTGCATGGACCGAGCTGAGCTTGCGTCTTCTCCACGCTCCCGCTGTTCAGGGAGAACCCAACGACCAAAGAGCACAAAATAAAGCACCCCTGTCAGCACCAGCATCACACCGATAGGCGTGACTGAAAACAACCCAAATGTCTCCATTTGTTGATTAGCCGGAAGGGATGAATTTGCCGAAACAATCAGGTCATTCAGCAGGATGAGGGGCGACGACCCGACCAAAGTGATCGTACCACCCAGAATCGCGCAAAACCCCATGGGCATAAGCAACCTACTCATAGGGATTTCCGTACGTGCTGAGATGCGGCTCACAACAGGCAGAAAAAGCGCAGCAGCTCCCACGTTCTGCATGAAAGAGCTGATGACACCAACCGTTGTTGATATTATGGGGATTATCCGGGCCTCTGTCGTACCACCATTTTTGAGGATCAAGGCAGCGACCTTTGACATAAGTCCAGTCTTATCAAGCCCAGCCCCAATTACCATAACTGCGATGATGGACATCACGGCGTTCGAGGAAAAACCTTCAAAGAGCTTGGATACATCGGCTAGATTACCTAGCCCCGGTAGATAGCTCAGTGCGCCAAGCAGTACCATTACAAGAATTGCTGCGACATCGATCCGTATAATCTCGGTAACAAAAAGTAAGACCGTAAAAGACAATAGACTCAGTACGGCTATCATTTCGTACGTCAGTGTTGGTAATTCCATATCGTACTCCCAACCTAACGTTACCTGACTACCAGCAAATACGAAGGACCAACTCTGCGCGTCAGATAAGGCCAAAATCCATCAGGCCGACTCACGCGGCTCGTTTTCTCGGGCGTGGTATCTGCTGAAACCTGGATTTCGCCAACTCAAAGAGACGCTGAAGATAAACTCAAAAGCCTCTCTTAATCACTGCAATCGGGGGGAAGCAGTCCATTCGTAGACTTGTGACAGAACCCCGCTTCAAGAAAGGATATTGCCGTACCCGCGAAGTGAGCGCGTCCAAACCGGCGCGCTCACTCTATTTGGTATTGCCTGTCACCAAGGAGTTAAGAGTGATGCATCACTCTGCGGCAACCGCTTTCTCTTCCAGTGCCGGGTAGTCGGTGTATCCTTTGTCCGTCATCGCATTCGCAATCCCGTTTGGATCGGTGGCCAATCCAGAGCAGATGAAGCATGGACTAAATGCAGCAATATCATCCTTGGTGCGCATTCCTCCAAAGTCAGTCGATCCGACCGTTAAGAACTATCATTGGTTGGATTTGGTGAAGGACCTCTATGAGGCCTACGACCGCGGAGCTGACACAGCAATCCTCATTGATGAAAATGGAAACGTGTCTGAAGGACCCGGGTTCAATATTTTTGCTGTCATCGACGGAACAGTTTTAACACCAAGGTTCGGTGTGCTTCTCGGGGTCACTCGTCAGACGGTCTTCGACATCTGCACGAACCTGGATATCGACCGCTCAGCCGTCGACATACCTCAAGATCAACTCCTTGATGCAGAAGAGGTTTTCATATCTTCAACCGCTGGTGGAATCATGCCAGTGACCAAAATAAATGGCCAAAAGATTGGTTCTGGAGTCCCTGGTCAAATCACGAACCAAATCACCAAGAGCTATTGGGAAATGCACAAAGACAAAAACAACAGGATGATTGTCAGATACGTGGATCAAAAGTAATTGTCAGCCGGTGTCGGATTTACTCTGCCGTAAAAACCCAGTTTTAGCCGCAATGAAACTGCTGTCTGCGTCTGGGACAACTAGCTGATCGCAGCCAACGCAGACGAGATAAACACGGTAGATCACTCTGGATGGTCAGCCGCGAAGGACCGAACCGGACTGCCGCTGCGACCGCGCCAAAATTTCCAATCAATTCAATAATGCGGACCTCAGACCGATCTCCTGTTGCCGTAGTGTTAATGCCACCACTGAAAAGGATTTTCGGAAGTTTCCCACAAAACTCGGCCTGCTTGTCAAATTAAGGAGAATCTCATTTAGACTATTTTCTCGAAACATGGCCTTGCTGCTCAGCCGTTCAAAGTCTGGTTCACGTCATCCCGTTTCAGTCAAAATAAAACCCCATCAAAGAATCGATTGCTCTGTAGACTTCCAATCATAGAGAAACTGTTCAATGCCTGCGTCGGTCAACGGATGCCTTACTAGTTTGCGGATGACGGACGGGGGTATCGTGGCAATGTCTGATCCGGCCAAAGCAGCCTCAGCTATGTGATTTGGGGTTCTGATTGATGCTGCGATGATTTCAGTTTCAATACCGTAGTTGTCGTAGATGATCCTGATGTCACGGATCAAATCGGCTCCGTCCAGATTGATGTCATCCAATCTGCCAATAAAAGGCGATACATAGGTCGCGCCTGCCTTGGCAGCCAAAAGTGCCTGATTGGCTGAGAAACAAAGTGTGACGTTCGTGCTAATCCCTTCCTTTTTGAAATGAGCACAGGCCCTGAGGCCATCCAGCGTCAGCGGCAGTTTGACAACGACGTTGTCGGCAATTGCTGCAAGATGCTCTCCCTCTGCAATCATTCCCGCAGCATCCAGGGCTGCAACTTCTGCCGACACGGGTGTATCTGTCAGGGTGCAAATTTCGGCGATAACTTCTTTGAAATTGCGGTCGGACTTGGCAATCAGGCTTGGATTGGTGGTGATACCATTTACTAATCCAAAGCCTATTAGGGCTTTGATCTCGTCTACTTCTGCTGTGTCCACAAAGAACTTCATGAGGTTTCCTCATCGTGAATGGAGTGATTTTGGTTGCACCTGAACCCGCCTAGAGGTGCTGCTTTGACGGATGGGTGAATCCAATGCGTAAATTCAGAATGCGTAGCGCATCCCGAATTCGGTGTAATTCTGGTTCAGTGTAAGATCGGCTTTCCGGCTATCACGGATGACACGTTCAGCGTTTGGCAGATCGTTCGTTTTCGCGCGTTGCAACGCGGTTTTCGGATCAAATCCATGCTTGATCCAGCGGTGTTGCAACCGCTTTTCGAGTTCTTCCAAAGTTGGGCTGACAAAAATCGTTGCGGCATAGACATCCGCCAATGTTCTCCACGGGTCACTATCCATCAGAAGGTAGTTCCCTTCAACAACAACAGTTCGAGTGTCCGGGTGAACCGCAATCGCGTTAGCAATGGCGAGATCCATTTGACGGTCAAATCTGGGGTGAAAAGATTCATGCTGCGCGGATTGCAACTTTTTTATTGCATTGCAAAACCCAATTGCATCGAAGGATTCTGGCGCGCCTTTTCTCGCCAGAAAACCTCGCGTTTCAAGTACACGATTGTCTAAATGGTAGCCATCCATAGGCACTAACGTGGCTATAGGAACCGCCGAGTTCTGTTTTGCGTTCAGCGATTGCACAACGGATTCTGCCAGGGTCGACTTTCCGGATGCAGGGGGGCCGGAGATTGCGACAATCGTCCGAACCCCAACCTGCTTCCGGGAGGAGATCAGGTCGTACACGCGCTTTGCATCCTGCTCGATCACGCGGCGTCTTCTTTTGGTGGTTCTTTGGCGCCGGTCATAAAGGCCACGGCGTCGGACATCGTGTAGTCCTTGGGATCAATCGTGCAGAGCCTTTTACCGAGCCGGTGCACATGAATTCGGTCAGCGACTTCGAAGACATGTGGCATGTTGTGACTGATCAGGATAATTGGAATGCCACGTGCGCGTACGTCTTGGATGAGTTCAAGCACCTTGCGGCTCTCTTTCACGCCCAAAGCTGCTGTGGGCTCGTCCATGATGATAAACTTGGTCGCAAAGGCGGCTGCGCGCGCAACGGCAACGCCTTGGCGCTGGCCGCCGGACAACGTCTCTATCGCCTGGTTGATCGACTGCACGGTCATCAGGCCAAGCTCGGTTAATTTTTCGCGGGCGAACTTCTCCATAGCTTGCCGGTCGAGCTGACGCATGTATTTGCCCATGAAACCCTTTTTGCGGATCTCGCGCCCCATGAACATGTTGTCCGCAATTGAAAGGGCAGGAGACATGGCAAGCTGCTGATAGACGATTTCGATACCCATATTGCGGGCGTCGATTGGAGAGCTAAAGTTTACCTTCTTCCCTTCGATCAGAATCTCGCCCTCATCCGGGATGGTGGCCCCGCAAATCGCCTTGACGATGGAAGATTTACCCGCACCGTTGTCCCCGATAACTGCAAGGATTTCTCCTTTCCGCAGTTCAAAGTCGGAATGGTCGATGGCGGTGACGTGGCCATAACGCTTCACGATCCCGCGCCCTTGGACGACTGGAGTTGTGTCTGACATTAGCCCGATACCTTTCTGATCCACTGGTCGACTGCGACCGCTGCGATGATGAGAAGACCGATCAACAGGAAGGTCCACTGTGCATCTGCGCCCAGAAGCCTCAGCCCCAGAGTAAACACGCCAACGATCAGAGCTCCGAACAACGATCCCAGAATGGATCCTCGCCCGCCGAACAATGAGATGCCCCCGATCACAACCGCGGTGATACTTTCAATGTTGGCCAATTGGCCGGAGGTCGGCGAGACCGACCCGATGCGCCCAATCAAAGCCCAGCCCGCAAAGGCGCAGATCAATCCGGACAGCATGTAGACGGACATCAGAGTTCTGTGGACGTTGACACCGGAGAGCTCGGCAGCCTCTGGATCGTCTCCGACCGCATAGACATGCCGCCCCCAAGCCGTGTGTTTAAGTGCATAGGCCAACACAAAAATCAGGGCGAGCATGAAAATGACGCCGACAGTAAAGGTCGCTCCACCAATGCTGAACTTGGTTCCGAAGAATTGAAGGAAGGGAGCGTTGGCTTCGATATCCTGACTGCGAATAGTCTCGTTCGCGGAATACAGGAAGTTAGTCGCCAGTACGATCTGCCACATCCCTAGTGTGACAATGAAGGGGGGAAGTTTAACGCGGCTGACAAGCCAGCCGTTCAGTGCTCCGATCAAGGTTCCAACCGCAAGCCCGCACATTACAGCGATTGGCACGGGAATGCCGTATCGGAAAGAGAACTGCCCCATGATAACAGAAGAAAATACCATAATTGCGCCGACGCTCAGATCGATGCCAGCGGTCAGAATGACCAGGCTTTGAGCTGCGGCCACGATGCCGACGATCTGAACCTGCTGGAGGATCAAGGTCATGGCAAAGGGCGAAAAGAACTTTGACCCCAATAGCAGTCCGAATATCAATATCGCACCGACCAGAACGATAAGCGGCACAAAAGATGGATTGACGTGGAGAAGATGCTGCAACTTCCCCAGAACGCCACGCCGATGGTCCTCAAAAGCCGCAACAGTTTCTGTTCTGCTAGCAGCGGATTCAAATTCCTGGGCGCTTTGGTTTGCTTCGGACATATCTCCCCCTTTTCGCGGGCGGCGTAACGCCCACGAGATCAGTGTACAGGAAGTTTCGGTTTGCTGGTGAAAGGAGTGATGAGGCGCTCTCATGCGCCTCATTCATTAGGTCTTTTTAGCCCCAGCAGAGTTCTAAGCCTTCGGCGACCGAGATCGAATCCACGCCATCAACAGGTTGGTTCGTGATGAGCGCGACTCCGGTATCGTAGAAGTCTTTTCCGGGCGTGTTTTCAGGCTTTACGCCTTCTTCAGCCCACTTTTTGACAGCCTCGACGCCAAGCGAAGCCATCAAAAGCGGATACTGCTGGCTTGTGGCACCAATAACTCCGGCCTGCACATTTTGTACACCGGGGCAGCCACCGTCGACCGAAACGATCAGCACATCGTTTTCACGTCCAATAGATTTCAATGCCTCATAGGCACCTGCCGCTGCCGGCTCGTTGATCGTGTGAACCACGTTGATCGTCGAGTCCTTGGCCAGAAGGTTTTCCATGGCACGGCGCCCACCTTCTTCGTTGCCGTCGGTCACGTCACTGCCGACCAATCGAGCATCAGATTCATCGCCGATGACATTGGGGTCTGCCAGGTCCACACCGAAGCCGTCGAGGAAGCCCTGATTGCGAAGAACGTCCACGGTTGGTTGACTGACGTTCAGATCAAGCGTCGCAATTTTGGCGTCAGCCACTGCGTCGCCCATCTTTGCCTTCGCCCATTGTCCGATCAACAGGCCAGCTTTGTAGTTGTCTGTCGCAAAGGTTGCGTCAGCGGAATCAATCGGGCTTAGCGGCGTGTCCAGAGCGATAACCAACAGGCCAGCGTCACGCGCCTGTTGAACAGCGGGGACAATCGAGCTTGTGTCCGAGGCCGTCAGGAGAATTCCCTTTGCGCCGTCGAGAATACAAGTTTCAATGGCCTGAACTTGAGTTTCATGGTCGCCGTCGATTTTACCGGCAAAGGCCTTCAAGGTCATGCCAAGCTCTTCGGCCTTGGCCGTTGCGCCTTCCTTCATCTTTACAAAGAATGGATTGGTATCTGTCTTCGTGATCAGACAAACGGTTTCTCCGGCTGCGTGAGCAGATGCAGCAGCCACCGTAAGCGCGGTAGCAGATGCGGCAATCTTGAATAGATTTTTCATGTAGTCCTCCCAGAAAATTGTTGATGCCCCGCATGGCAGGCCAACGAGACTCGCCCTCATCCTCCAATGA
This sequence comes from Ruegeria sp. CDSB117, assembly GCF_059611005.1. Lineage (NCBI taxonomy): Bacteria > Pseudomonadati > Pseudomonadota > Alphaproteobacteria > Rhodobacterales > Roseobacteraceae > Ruegeria > Ruegeria sp. CDSB117. The sequence goes on along the minus strand of NZ_JBXWOS010000026.1, from coordinate 2,535 downwards.
AGGTCTATTTCAAGAAACTGTGATTCTAGTCTTTCTGTCAATAAATAAATAAAGTTTATTTATTAATTTACCGAAGTACCTTTTCATAAGAAAACAAGGTGTTTATGTTCAGGCTTATGGAGAGAGAAGCGCTCAACACACTGACCGGTGGGGTAAGTCAAAGCGGGGTTCGCGATCACAACGAGCGTCTGATTTTGACAGTTTTACAACGGCATGGGCCCGCCGCAGGCGCCGACGTCGCGCGATTAACGGGCCTGTCTCCTCAGACTGTATCAATCATTCTGCGCAAGCTAGAAAAGGACGCGATTCTCAAGCGTGGTACTCCACTTCGCGGGAAGGTTGGAAAGCCCTCAACCCCTATGGAATTAAACCCGGAAGGCATCTTGTCGGTTGGGATGAAGATCGGGCGGCGTAGCGCCGATCTGCTCTTGATCGACTTTACTGGCACGCCGCGCCGCCAACTTTCCACGACTTATGACTATCCGCTACCAGAGGTCATTTTCGGTTTTTTGGAGTCTGGTTTGGAAACGCTTCTGTCCCACGAGCCTCAGAGGCTTCGTGATCGTGTTTGTGGGATCGGGATCGGGACTCCATTTGAACTTTGGAAATGGCACGATCTGTCTGGGCTTGCTGCAAAAAAATTTAGGTCTTGGAGAAACGTGAATTTCTTTTCCGAGGTCGCCAAGTTCAGCGATTTGCCGGTTTTTGTGGTCAACGACGCGACAGCCGCCTGTCACGCAGAGCATCTCTATGGACGTGGGGCAGAATACCGTGACTACTTCTACTTTTTTATTGGCTCAATGATCGGCGGCGGTGTTGCATTGAACGGCACCGTGTTCGAAGGCAACCAAGGCAATGCCGGTGCATTGGGCGCCATGCGCACGACCGGTCCTTTGGGTGAAAGCCAACAACTGATCGACACGGCGTCGCTGTTTTTGCTCGAGGACCGATTGATCGAAGCGGGTGTCGACCCGGGGATTCTATGGGAGAAGCCGCAGGACTGGAGCAGCATTTCCCGCTATGTCGAGCCGTGGATTGGCACCACGGCGCAAGAATTAGCTAAGGCCGCTCTTTCAATCTGTGCTGTCATCGACTTCGAGGCCATTCTTATCGATGGCGCGTTCCCGCCTGAGGTTCGGGAAGAACTGGTGTCTAGGGTTCGCCGTTACTTAGTCAATCAAGACAAACGCGGCTTGATTCCTCCGGTCGTTGAGGCCGCTGCGGTTGGGGAAAACGCTCGCGGCATTGGGGCGGCTAGCAGCCCAATTTTCCGCCAGTTTCTATTGAATACCAATGCTGGGCTTTCTGGAATGTAGCCGAAACTCATCGCAGTCAAAATTTCAAAGTAGGAAGAATCCGCTGGTCATGCTTTAAGAGACCGCTTTTGAACGCTGCTTTGGCACGTGCGAGCTCAGCTTGCATTGGACCAAATACCGGCCGCGAACGACTGCTTTGAAAGACTCCATCGCAAGCTTATCACTTAGCACCTAACGTCGGTCATCCTCACCCAATGCAAAATACAACAGTGTTTGCACACGGCGGCAACGTTGGCTGCGACCGCTGCATTGAGGCTGGACTAAAGCGGCGGCAAAGGAAGATCCACCAAATTTTGCGAAGCCTGTTTTCTGCGCATTGCTGTAATTGAGGTATCGCGCAGCATCGGTCAAAGTGGACTCCGAAGTAGACCTTGGATGCCGCTCCATCAACTTCCGTTTTCATTGTGCCGTAGCGTCCTCGATGCTGTTTCCAGCTCAACACTCAAACTTGCGGCCAAATCAAAAAACTGTCGTCGCACCGTCTCGGCGTAAGGATTGGCCTTCTCAATCGCTTCGAATACTTCTGGCGCATCGTGCTAAACCATGGATATTGCCTCAGATAACAAGTCAAAGCTTTTCGTTGACATGCGCGTTGGCAGCGGTCCCATTCGCAGTAGCACTTTGGCAATGAGGTGCGTGAGTCCCTGGACAACTGCTGCTTCTTGGTCGTGATCTTCTGGTGTCGTCATGATGACAGTCAGACCGAGCGCTTTGCGTAAAAACGCAGCCAGCCTTGTATGCCGGTTTCCCTGAATGGGGCAGACCGCGATCTTTAGACCCTCAATACCCGTCGCGGCACTCTGAGGACCAAACAAGGGGTGGGTTGCGACGATGTCTACATGGTTCGGCAGCAGCCGCCGCATGATTTCCGCGGGAATTACTTTAACTGAGCCAACATCGACAATCAGCGCGCCGGGTTTACAAGCAACCGCGATCCCTCTGACAACCTGCTCGAAAGAGGACACTGGTGCCGCAATGAGGATCACATCAGCCTGCGATACTGAGTGCAGGGATGACAGACGCACGCCGAGTTTCTTTGCGATCTTGGCAAGGTCCGGCGACGGATTATAGGCCGATATCTCGAAGTGCTGTCCGAGATGAAGTGCTGCAAGTTGTCCGAACGCACCAAACCCCACGATGCCTTAGGCTCCAGACTCATTGATTTACAACCAGAATAGAACGGTAGCCGCGAGTGCGATGGCTGACAGGAAGACCTTCG
>NZ_JBXWOS010000025.1:0-54885 GCF_059611005.1 Ruegeria sp. CDSB117 | reverse complement strand
CGCCATCTGATGTCGAACGTTCACTGTATTTCTGGTCCAACTATGACGGTTGGGTCAGGTTCGTGTGACGTTCAACACTTGCGCCGTTTCGGCACAGCATCTCCGCCCTTGCCCCCTTTCGCGGCTGAAACGCGGGCGCGGTTCTTCTTGCTGCTGGGTTTACCCTTGGGTGGCGGCGGGCCTTTGGTGGGTTTGCCGCCGGGCTTTACGCTTCCGTCTTTGTTCTTGTTAGCGGGCGTTTTGTGGGTTTTCTTCTTTGCGCTCGTTGCCGTGAATTTAACATCCGCCTCGCTCAGTGACGAGTCGCGGTGCGGTGTCGAGCTATGTTCTTTTGATCGAGTCTGTTTGAAACCGCGTTCCGCTGCTTTTCTGGGCTTACGATCTTCGGGTTTGGGTTTGCGGTTACGGGGCGTCGGGGCATCGTTCCAATCAACGGGGGTGGTGTCCCCTTTGCGCGGACGCGGTTTACCCTTGGGCGGGCGGTTGGACCTTGGACGCTCAAACGCTGGCACGTCAGGCGCGCCATCCAAGCGTACAACATCTTTCGAACCTTCGATTTTCATGCCCGGGCCAACAGCCGCCATAAAACCCGCAACACTGGCTTCGCGGATCTCGACGTAAGACACATCATCGGCAATCCGGATCGCGCCAATATCGTCTTTGGTCAGATCACCGGCCTTGCAGATCATCGGCAGCAAATGACGCGGCGATGCGTTTTGGTTGCGACCTTCAGACAAGGAAAACCAAACGCTCGGACCAAAGGCAGCCCGAGGTTTCGGGCGGTCGGCCGTCACCGGGGCCAACTCTTCTGGCGCTGAATGGCGCAATTTATACTGACGTAGATACGCAGCCGCTATTTGCTCAGCGGTAAATTTTTCAACCAGGTGCTGAACCGCGCCCTGTTCGCTTTCGGTAGCCTCAACCTGCCAGTCATCCGAGGCAAGCATCCGCGCCTGATCCCGTTCGTTCACCTCATCTGAAGACGGGGCGACGCCCCAATCCGCCGTGAGTTTTGCGAACTTTAGAATGCGCTCGGCCTTTTTCCGCGATGACGGTTCGACCACCAGGGCGCTGACGCCCTTTCGCCCTGCTCGGCCCGTGCGCCCAGAGCGATGCAAAAGCGTCTCGTGACTGTTGGGCAATTCAGCATGGATCACCAGATCGAGGTTCGGCAAATCAATCCCGCGCGCCGCGACATCTGTCGCCACACATACCCTCGCACGCCCATCGCGCATCGACTGCAACGCGTTAGAGCGTTCACTCTGCGTCAGCTCACCGGACAGTGCCACCACAGAAAACCCGCGGTTTGAAAGCCGCGTGGTCAGTCGTGACACCATCGCGCGGGTGTTACAGAAAACGATGGCATTGGGGGCTTCGTAATACCGCAATGCATTGATGATCGCGTTATCCCCGTCCCGCGGCGCCACCATCATCGCACGATATTCGATATCGGCATGTTGGGTTTTCTCGCTGACAGTGCTCACCCGCTCGGCATCGCGCTGGTAGCGCGTTGCCAGGCTAGCAATGGCGCGCGGGACCGTGGCTGAGAACAGCAACGTTTGCCGCTCTGCCGGAGTTTCATCTAGGATGAACTCAAGATCCTCGCGAAATCCAAGGTCCAGCATTTCATCGGCTTCGTCCAGAACCACAGCCCGGATCGCGGTCAGATCAATGGAACCACGCATGATATGATCGCGCAGGCGACCCGGCGTTGCGACAACAATATGCGCCCCACGCGCCAGAGCCCGGCGTTCATCACGCATATCCATGCCACCAACACACGAGGCCAGAAACGCACCAGCATCCGAGTACAGCCAGCTCAGCTCGCGCTTGACCTGCATGGCCAGTTCCCGCGTTGGCGCAACCACCAAAGCCAACGGCGCGCCGGACGCCCCGAACGTCTCATCTTCGCCCAGCAACTGTGGTGCGATCGCCAACCCGAACCCGATGGTTTTTCCCGATCCGGTTTGCGCCGACACCAACATATCGCGCCCTTCCAGCTCGGGCTGTGTCACGGCCTGCTGGACTTGTGTCAAAGTATCGTAACCCTTGCGGGCAAGCGCATCTGCGATGGTCTGTTTCACGGTGGTGTTCTTTGTATCAGCCGGGGGATACGTGCCTTGCGGTATTGCAATCAGCGCATCTTCCAAGGTTAAAGACCGCCTCTTAACGGGAGTCGCTGGCAATGTATAGCCGTGTCTTATGTGGTGACCGAGTTAAAAGACCGCCAGTCAGGAAGGTGTATTTTGCTGAATTGGTCTGTGGCTTCAGCCTGCTGTCAAAAGCCGATGCGAAACCAATACTTTACCAGATAAAGTGGTGCCCGGGGGCGGAATCGAACCACCGACACGAGGATTTTCAATCCACTGCTCTACCCCTGAGCTACCCGGGCACGGGAACGGCGTTTGCCGTTGGGTGGAGGCCTTCTATGACTTGCTACAGGCAGTGTCCAGAGGCTTTTTCACATTTTTTCAATGTGGACGTTGTTGCTCTGGTTCGGGATCGGAAACTTCGGTTTCAACATCCTCTTCCCGCTGCGATGGAACCGCGTAGGACCCGTTCAGCCACTTGGCCAGATCAATATCAGCACACCGTTTCGAACAGAATGGCCGAAACTCGGTTACAGACTTTTCTGCGCAGATCGGGCAGCTCATTTCAGCACTTCCGACAACGGGATACGGCCTCGTTTGCGCTGCAGCTCGTAGTGGCCAAGCGGGGTCCAGCCTGCAAGCGTGGTTTCGATCGAATCTGCCTTCAACGCAGCGCGCAGAGAGGCCTCAAACCCACGGCGATCCTTTTTGGGCATTGGTGCTAGGTCCAGAGTGATTTGCCCCCCTAAACCACGAACGCGCAATGCCCGGGCAAGCCCCTTGGCACAGGCGAAATTGGCCTTGGTTCCGGCCGCCATCGACGTGTCGGACCCGGTGTTGACATCCACAGCGACCAAGGCCCGGGTAGGCTGAATATATAGATGGCCGCCTCCGGGCAGTGGCTCAGAAATACCACGCGCCACGTCCAATGCGTCCAATACACCATGCGTTTCGAAACTACCTGGCTGTGTCACAACCTCCGCCGGGTCGGTCCAGTCGCGCCAGGCCAGAACATGGGGTCCGTCACCTTCCAGCAGCAGCTCGGGCTCAGTTCCCGGATCGTTCAAAACCTGATCCGCATGGGCCAGCATCGCGCCGATATCTTCGGCGATTTCAGCCGCGCCTTCGCCCTCACAACAGGATCGCAGGATCAGGCCATGGCTGCTGCCCTCCATGCTCTCGTGAGCGATCTCAAGAAGGCGGTCACGCTCATCTTCGTCGTGGATGGAACGTGAGATATTCAAACCGGGCGCATCAGGCGTGACGATCGCATAGCGGCTTTTAAACAGAACCCGATCGGTCACTGGCAGCGCCTTACCGGGTTCGGCATAGCCCGTCACCTGAACCAACATCAGTGCACCGGGTGCGAGCCCTTTGACCTGTCGTAAAAAGGCCGGACCATCTGGCGTGGTCAGGAACATGCCACCCTGCCCTTTGACCGGTCGGTCGGCACGGGCACGGTAAATCGTACCCGGCGCGGGCGCGTCAGCTGCAATCAGGAAATCGTCCAGCTGACCGTCGACCATAAGGGCGGCAGCTTCGCGGTTTTCGATGTGATCCAGAACAATGGTTCGACCCTTCATGACACCTCACGATACAGGGGATAGCCGATGCCTTGCAAAAGCGCGGCAGTCTCGGACAAGGGGAGCCCCACGATGCCGGTAAACGAACCAGAAATCCACGGGATGAAAGCCCCGGCGGGGCCTTGAATGGCGTAAGCGCCTGCTTTGCCCTGCCAATCTCCGGTCGCCAGGTAAGCGTTGATTTCAACGTCTGACAGGCGTTTGACCTTGACTTGAGACACCACATCACGTTGCAGAACGCGATCCCCGCGCCGTACAGCGACCGAGGTGATTACGCGGTGCCGCCGACCGGACAAAGCATGCAGGAATTCAGCCGCCTGGCCCGCGTCTTCCGGTTTTCCCAGAATACGGCGACCCAGTGCGACCGTGGTATCCGCGCAAAGAGTTACATCGTCGCCATCGGCCTGTACCGCCTGCACTTTTGCCCGCGTAATGCGATTGCAATAGGGCACCGGCAGCTCACCTTTCAGCGGCGTTTCATCAATGTCGGGTGCACGGATGGCATCGGGCTGCACGCCAAGCTGGGCCAACAGGTCCAGCCGCCTTGGGCTGCCCGATCCTAAGATAAACGCCATTGCGGCAGGCGTTACTTGAAGCGGTAGTTGATCCGACCCTTGGTCAGATCATAGGGGGTCATCTCGACCTGAACTTTGTCGCCGGCCAGAACACGGATGCGGTTCTTGCGCATCTTGCCTGCCGTATGTGCGATGATCTCATGGCCGTTTTCCAGCTCGACCCGAAACGTCGCATTAGGCAGGAGTTCCTTCACGACACCGGGAAATTCGAGCGTATCTTCCTTGGCCATGTTGTCTCCACATTTAAGTTGCACTCGCAGAATCTGCGAGGATGTGCGCTTAAATGAGCCCATTTTGGGCTTATTTCAAGGGCGGAATCACCTAAAGGGCGGATAATGTGACCGATTCGACTCGGGGGGCTTGTTCTTCCCATTGCGTTCGGTTCAGCACCTGGCCGTCGGCACGCACTTCCGCGATGGCGGACAGATCGATGTCTGCATAGGTCCAACCGGGGTGGTTAAGTGTGCCTTCGGCCAGTACGCCGGTGGCCGGAAAGCCCTTGTCTGGCGGGCCGAAAATGCCACCCGTTCCGGTATTCATATCTACAGCCTCGGACCAGTCGTTGTTCCCGACCAATGACGCCATAACCGTAACGCACTGATTTTCCAACGCTCTTGACATAGCACCAATCCGAACGCGCCAGTAACCTGAAAGCGCTTCGGTACACGAGGGGACAAGGATTAGGTCGGCGTCGCTGAGCGCACGGCCCAGCAACGGAAACTCGCTATCATAACAGATCAACACCCCGATCTTGCCCAGCGCCGTATCGAACAGTTTCAATGGGCCGCCAGGGGCGATATCCCACGACTCGCGTTCGAACCGGGTCATGATCTGTTTGTCCTGGTGGTCCTGTTTGCCATCTGGGGCATAAAGTGCTGCCCGGTTCACAGGTCGACCGGGGCTGTCCACAACCGGGGCCGATGCGCCCAGAATGTACGCCTTGTACTCCTGTGCGAGGCGCTGGTGCAGGTTTTGCACATCCTCCATCCGATCCGAGACTGCATGGATCGAACGCTCCAGATCACCCGCCACCTCGGTTCCATCGAGTGTCGACAGTTCCATCGCGCCGTATTCGGGGAAAACCAGCAGTTCCGCCCCCTGCCTCGCGGCGTCTGAGACCCAGCGGTCCAGCTTGTCCTCATATTGCGCCCAACTGTCGAGCCAATCGAGGTTATAGGCGGCGGTGGCGACTTTCATGGGCTTTCCTTGCGGTCCAAACTCGGGCGAATTTATGTGTGAGTTCGCGGGCTGTATAGCCCCATCCTGACACCTTGTGATTTGAGTTACCCTTTCCGCAATGACCCCGAACTGTCAAATGCCGCAGGATACATGAATGACTGCCAAAGCTTGCTCTTGTCGGAAATGAGCGGCCAACGAAACCGTCATTGTTGACCGGTGAACCAGCACACAATTCATTTTTGAAGTGCTGGTATGTCAGCATGCAACCATCTGTCAGTCTGCAAGAGACAGATTCAGTTGATGTCTTGGCAATGATGAGAGAGCCTGAGGGTAGGTTCTGAGGGGCCATCAAACACGCACCCAATAATCCAGTTCAACTTAGGGAGAATGAAAGTGGCGAATGCAACCTACAAGAAAATCGATGTCGTCGGCACGTCAACGGAATCTGTTGATGCAGCTATCAGGTCGGGTATCTCAAAGGCGGCTGAGACAGTTAAAAACCTTGATTGGTTCGAAGTTTCGGATATCCGAGGTCACATAACGGATGGCGAAGTTGGTCACTTCCAGGTCGCTATGAAAATCGGGTTCAGGCTCGACTAAGACAAGGCACAAGAACAGCAAAAGACCGATTTGTCCGCAGAGCAGACGAAAACTATCTACAAATCCCGCATCCAAAACTGCAGTCGCTTTGCTGTCTCGCCCTCTTCGCCAACATCCTTCCACGAAAACTGCGCGATCACACCGGGCAGCGGCTCATATCCCCGCGCGCGCCAGAAGGTATCCAAGGGGCGATAATGATTGGGCCGCATCGGGTGGTCTGGGGCGCGCTGTACACTGCAAAAGGCGCATTTTCTGTAGCCCAGCTTGCGCGCGTGTGCCTCGCGAAGGTCAAAGAACTTATGCCCTACCCCCTGCCCCCGATAGTCCGGCAAAAGGACAGATTCGGCGCAGTAGAAGATGTCGGTCAGGTCCAGGCCCGAGCCTTCAAAGGCGGCGGCGAAATCATCAGCGTGATCGGTCAGAGGGGCACCGGTTGAAGCGCCTATCAGGCGGTCACCATCGAACGCTCCAACAACGACCGCTTTGTCGCTGTCACGGTAAGATTGCAGGTACTTCCGCTCGTAATCGATGTCGCCGTCATACAGATACGGCCATGCCCGAAACACTAGAATCCGCAAACGCGCCACATCGTCCAAAGCATTTGTCAGCGCCGCGCCAGTCAGGGGGCGGACAGCTGTAACCTCAGCCATTCGAAACCTGCTTTGTCCAGTCAGCGAGGTTGTAGAACGTGGTAACGCGGGTGATCTTGCCGTCTTTCAAGTCAAAGAACGACCCAGCGGGCAAGCGATAGGTCTGGCCGTGGGCTTCGGGCAAACCCTCATCCGTTTGCAGATAGGTGCCGTTCACAGTGAACTCGGCCGAAGCGCGGGTGCCGCCTTCGGCCTCAAACACCACGATGTCCGTCAGGTGTTCCTTGTAGCAGCGGTTCATATGGGCGCAGAAGGCTGCAAATTTTTCCTTACCGGTGCGAATCTGGCCTTCGTTCACGTGATGCGCCACGTCATCTGACAGGCAAGCCAGCATGCCGTCGACGTCACCGGTATTGAAAGCGTCGAAATAGGTTTTGACGGTCTGGTTCATGGTCACTCCGTAGGTTCGCCCCAGCGACCTTTGAGATGCTGAATGATCTGGTCGCGGGTCTGTCGGTAGTGAATTAACTTGTCTGCGCGGCTTTCGCCCAGTCCGGTAGGGTCCATTATTGGCCAATAATCGACATCCAAGTGAAAAATGCGCGTCAATTCCAGAGCCTGGCGCTGACTGGCTGGAGACAACGCAACGATCAAGTCGAACGAGCTGAGGTCGTCACCCCATTCCTGCATCTCATCAAACGAGCGTGACCGATGGCGGGACAGTTCAACGCCGACTTCCTGACAGACCGCAATGCAAAACCCGTCAATCTCAAGGTCATTTCGCACACCGGCGGACTGCACATAAGTGCCCGTACCATAGAACTTTTTCATGAGCCCTTCGGCCATAGGGGACCGAACCGCGTTATGGTCGCAACAAAACAGGACCGACTGCGGTAAAGGCTTCACGCGTCAGCCCCCGAAATGCAGCACGCAGATCAGCGTGAACAGACGACGCGCGGTATCGGTATCTATGTCGGCCTTACCTTCAAGTCGCTCCTGCAAGACGCGGCTGCCTTCGTTGTGGATGCCGCGACGGGCCATGTCGATGGTTTCGATCTGGCTGGGCGGCAGAGTTTTCACCGCGTTGAAGTAGCTTTCGCAGATCTGAAAATAATCTTTGACCACTTGCCGGAACGGCCCCAGCGACAGGTGAAATTCTGCTGCCTTCTCCTCGGCCTCGGTGGCTATGTCGAAGACCAGCCGTTTGTCGCGGATCGACAGCTGCACACGGTATGGTCCATCAGGCGTGACACGGTCATCGCGCACCGGCAGCGCAAAGCTGTTTTCTTCCAGCAGATCATAGATCGCAACCTTACGCTCCTGCTCGATCTCGGGGGTCGGCGGAGGCAGGTTTCGGTCGTCTAGTTCGATGTGCGAGATACGAGTCATAAGGCGTGGTCCGTTCAGGTCGGCACAGACTTATAGCAACAAAATTGAATGGGCAACGCACACGGACCAATTCCTGACAAACTCGCTACAAAGGGTGATCCGAAGGGTCAATTCCGTGCTTCAACAACAATGTGTCAACAAGCGAGCCTTTGGCGATTTCACGATCCATAAAAATCTTCCGAAACCAAGATCCAAAGAAATGCACGGACATCTTATTCTGCCAGTCCAGAAACTCGAGCGCCGACATATCCGGATCATTCCAGTACTTTCTGTACCTGAGAGGGATCGCATAAAGCTCGGCGCGGGCAGAACACATATCATGTTCCGGCGTGTTATAAATGTAGTGAAAGAACAAAGGTGGCCCAAAGGTCGAAAGCGGCAAACTCCAGACAGTTGATCTGCCGAATATGTCGATGTAGCTCATTCGCCGATCCTCTGCCCACCAGGGCGGAACAAGGTCACTGTCAAAAGCAAAATCACACATTTTTTTCAATGCCGGACTGTCGCTTGGAAAGGCAACAACACCATTCATCATACGTCGACGTTTCAAATTCGCCTTTGGAAACAAATATCCCTGTTTGGTCTCGAACGGTCTGTTCGCGTAGGCATCGGCATCCACCCAGATATAGTCAGTATCCTGCATAAGCTTCAGGCGGAACAAATCCGCGTGTACGGCAACGGACCGGGTGATCGGGTCGCGATAAATCTCGGACGTGTCAAAAATTTCGCGTGCGTCGCGCGCCTCGATGTAATCCGGAATATCCTCGAGGTCGCCATAGTGGTAGACGATCGGCTTCTGGTCCACATCCGCGAAGGACTTCAGGCACAAATGCTCCAGAAAACTAAACCGTTTGCCGATCCAGAGTGTTGCCACGCGTTCCAAGTCTGGCTCCTTTGTGCCGGGTCGTCTTGCGGCTAGGGCGCCGTTGAACACCCATATGTTTCAAGTCCAATCCCTGAAAACCAATGCAGGTTCACAGCAGGTGTGACCCCATAGCCATAAACCTTCAGCCATTCAGACGCTTCAGTCGCGCCGTGACAGACAGCCCATGCGCCTCAAGGCTTTCGGATTGTGCCAGTTGCTCAGCTGCTGGTCCGATTGCACGCAGGGCTTCTGGTGTCATTTGGCTGAGTGTGGTGCGCTTGAGAAAATCCATCACGCTGAGACCGGAGGAGAAGCGGGCCGAACGGGCCGTCGGCAGCACGTGGTTGGGGCCGCCAACATAGTCTCCAATGGCCTCGGGCGTGTACTGGCCCAGGAAGATAGCGCCAGCGTGGACAGTCTTGGCGCTCAGCGCGACCGGGTCGGCCACGCACAACTCAAGGTGTTCGGGCGCGATGCGGTTCGACAATGCCGCCGCCTCGTCCAAATCACGCACGGTGATGATCGCGCCGAAATCACGCCAGCTGGCCCCCGCGATTGCGCGGCGTTGCAGGGTTTCAAGGCGTTTATCGACGGCTTTGACGACAGCCTGCCCAAACCCGGCGTCATCTGTAATCAGAATCGACTGCGCGCTTTCGTCATGTTCTGCTTGGCTAAGCAGATCCAACGCGATCCAGTCGGGGTCGTTGTCCTTGTCGGCAATCACCAGAATCTCGGACGGGCCGGCAATCATGTCTATGCCAACCTTTCCAAAAACGCGGCGCTTGGCGGCGGCGACAAAGGCGTTGCCCGGCCCGGTGATCTTGTCGACGGGCGCGATACTGTCGGTGCCATAGGCCAGTGCGGCAATCGCCTGTGCACCGCCTACACGATAGACTGTATCCACACCGGAAAGCTGCGCCGCCAGCAGGACCAGCGGGTTCACCTGCCCGTCCGGCGTTGGCACCGCGATGGCCAGACGCTCGACCCCGGCAACCTTGGCCGGGATTGCGTTCATCAGCACTGATGACGGATAAGATGCCAGCCCGCCGGGCACATAAAGACCAGCAGCCGACACTGCAGACCAGCGCCACCCCAGCGTTGCGCCTGCTTCATCGGTCCACGCGTGATCCTCAGGCATCTGCCTTTCGTGATAGGTCCGGATACGGTCGGCAGCCAATTCCAGCGCGGCCCGATCTTCGGCCGAGACCTGATCCACAGCCTCAGTGATCTGTTCAGCGCTGAAGGCCAATGTTTCGGGGGTCAGCTCCAGCCGGTCAAACTTGGCGGTCAGTTCGATCACCGCCGCATCGCCGCGTTTCCGCACGTCATCGATAATCTCAGCGACAACGGCGTCCACATCCGGGCTGTCCTCGCGCTTGGCGGACAATAGTGTTTTGAAGGCGGTCTCGAATTCAGACGACGTCGTGTCGAGGAAAACAGGCATGTTCTGGCACTCCGGAGCGTTTGATCGGGACATACCGCCCAGATGGGCCGGCCTCAACCCTCAGTCCTGTAGGTGCAGCGATTTGCGCATACTCAGACAGGGCACGTCATTGCGCTGACTGCATCCTCCGGTGGCTTCCCAGCCGTGCCGCGCATAGAAACCCTGTGCCGTTTGGGTGGCTTCAAGCTGCCCCTCGGTACAGCCAAGAGCGATTAGTTCCCGCTCAAGCGTCTTCAACAAAGCACCGCCAATACCGCAACCAATGTGACCTGGATCGATATACAAAAGCGTGACTTCTCCGGCTTCGGTCAGCCCACCGACTGCCGCAGGCTGCCCGTTATTCTCGGCGAGCCAGATTTGTGCCCCGTTCCTGATCCAGCCTCTGATCGTCTCCGGATCCTTGTTTGCGGTCCATTGCGCGATCAACTCAGGATCATCCTGATGGTCCGCCTTACAAAGTTCGGTAATTGACCGGATCAGAACATGGCTCAGATCGAACACGTCGAAAACGGTCGCACGCCGCAACTCCAGGCCCTGTGGAGACCCGGTAAATGCCTGCGCTATGCCGCGCTTATTCCGGATGAGACGGTGCCTGACCCGATGGGGCCTGATACGGCCGGGTCACATCCTTGAGGGTGACATCCAACGCCTCGACCGACAGGCGGATTGCACCGTCGCCTGCCAGCGTCAGCGTAATCTGTCCGGCGCCATCTTCTCCGGCTTCGAAATCGATGGACAGCAGAGACATCACCATGTCCTTATCGCTGCGGTCGACACCCTGACTGGCCACTGACAGGACCGAGCCGACAACCAAAACCGCCTGCACCCGTTCAAACGGGCGGTCACGGCGCGCGGCAGCGTCCTTGTCTTCCCAGCGGAAGCGATTCAGCAACAGACCAAAGCGACGTTCAGAGGGTCGCCACGTCATTTCGGTAATCGGGAAAATCGCATCCTGCGCCAGGGTCGAGATCACCTGAAGGTCATCGGCGTCCTCGGCCCCCAGATTCAGTGGGGCTTCGCGTCCGTCTTCGAAACTTGCATCTGTCATTGGCCTTTGATCCGTTCAATCTTTGCGCCCACGCCTTCCAGCTTACGCACCACATGTTCATATCCGCGGTCCAGATGATAGACCCGACTGACGGTCGTTTCCCCCTCAGCTGCCATTCCGGCCAGAATCAACGAGACTGAGGCCCGCAAATCCGTCGCCATCACGGGCGCTCCCTTCAGGCGTTCAACTCCGGTCACGGTCGCTGTACCGCCATGCACTTCGATATTTGCGCCCATGCGCACCAATTCGGGGGCATGCATGAAACGGTTCTCAAAGATACGTTCTTCCAGAACCGAAGTTCCCTCGGCCGTGCACATCAGTGCCATCATCTGCGCCTGCAGGTCGGTCGGAAAGCCGGGGAATGGCTCGGTCACCACATCCACGGCGCTGACACGACCGTTCTTGCGGACAACCTTCAGGCCATTTTGAGTTTCTTCGACATGCACGCCTGCCGCATCCAGCTTGGCCGCAAAGGATTCGACCAAAGCCATACGACCTCCCAACAGCTCAACCTCGCCGCCGCACATCGCAGGGGCCAGCATATAGGTGCCCAATTCAATCCGGTCGGTCACCACCTGATGTGTTGCACCATGCAGCCGATCTACGCCCTGAATCTCGATGGTCGAGGTCCCCTCACCCGAAATCTGTGCACCCATCTTGCGCAGACATTCGACCAGATCGACGATCTCAGGTTCTCGTGCAGCGTTCTTCAGAACGGTCGTGCCTTTGGCCAGCGTCGCAGCCATGACGATGTTCTCGGTCGCGCCCACCGAGGCAAAGCGCATTTCATGCACCGCGCCTTTCAACCCTCCGGGGGCTTTGGCGTGCAAGTAACCGTCTTTCAGTTCAATATCCGCGCCCAGCGCTTCAAGTCCTTCGACGTGCAGATCCATCGGACGCGCGCCGATGGCACACCCACCGGGCAGCGACACGACGGCCTGCCCGAAACGCGCCAGCAACGGCCCCAGCACCAGATTGGACGCCCGCATCTTGCGCACGATCTCATAATCCGCCGTCTGACTGGTCAGGTCATGGCTGGACATCGCCAGCACCTGCCCATCCTGCAACGAGGACACTTCGGCCCCCAGCGATTGCAGTAGCGCAGTCATTGTCTTGATGTCACTCAGCCGTGGCGCATTGGTCAGCGTCAGCGGATCTTCGCTGAGCAACGTTGCGGGCATCAGCGTCAGACATGCGTTCTTGGCCCCCGCAATCGGTATCTGACCGTTCAGCGGCCCGTTGCCCGTTACCAAAATCGAATCCATCTGCTCTTATCCCTCGTCCTTGCCGGCCTTGTCTCCGGAAGCCGCTCGCGCCTTGGCCTGCGCCTTGCGCCGCGCCATATTTGCCTTGAGCGCGGCCTTAAGCCGTTCTTCGCGCGCGTCCCCGGATTTACCGTCTTTTTTAGGTGAATTTTTGTCTGCCATTGTCTTTCTCTACAGGAGACGAAAAAAACCGTCCAGACACCCTTGCGCCGCGTTTCGTTTGAGTCTAATCACCCGCCCACAGCGCTGCTGTAGCTCAGAGGTAGAGCACTCCCTTGGTAAGGGAGAGGTCGAGAGTTCAATTCTCTCCAGCAGCACCATCAAATCAAAAACTTAGAGGATTGTCGACGTGGCCCCACAGGGGACTGGCGACCACATGGCGACCATCGCACAGGATCCCTAAGCCGGTGGCTACGTTGCGCCGATTGGCCTGAGCATTCGATAATAGGCTGCACCTATCTGACGAACCCGCCCCCCGGCCTACCCCCTCAGTCAACCGTGCGCATGCCAGTGAGGCTCGCCGATTTTGCGAGGCATGATTTTCAAAGGCCCATCCTCTCTGAGGTAAGGTTCTAACTGTTCTTTGAAGGCTGTCGAAATGGGGGCTCGGGACGAATGCCCGCTTCTGCCCGACAGGGGGCGTTCACACAAGACGGAGCTACGTCCTAGGTGCGGACAAAACCGACATTAGCTCTACTTGCCTGAATGACCATTTAAAGCCCCGCCGCAGACATTCATATTTCTGTAGATTGTGCGGAAAGTGAATCCTCAGGCTGTTTTGGCGGTTTAAACGCTAGCCGCGCGTACCATCAGCATCGCGCTTGCCGCGTTGATGGCCAAGGCAACAAATACCAGCAAGATGAGCAGAGTCGCTTTTTCTGCGCGAAAGAGATTTGTTGAGGGGGTGATCATGGTGGTCTCCTACCTTACCGTTTCTGGGTGGGGACGGATTTGAGGCTAGTGGTTTCGGTCGCCTTAAAGCGGGTTTGTTCCGCTCTGGCTGCCGGGGCTACTGTTTTGATCCTGAAAGCGGTGAAGCCCGCGAAGGCGGCCATCGCAAGTACAAGCGTCCAGCCCATGACCGCATCGCCAAATACCGCCGAAAGCGCGCTGGTCATGAGAGGGCCTGCAATGCCGCCGATGGTGAAGACAAACAGCATTGTGACAGCACTGGACGCGACATAGACGGGCACAGTGCGGTCCATCGCGTGAGCCAAAAGCAGCGAGTAGAGGGTGAGCATCGATCCGCCCAGCAAGATCAATCCGGCGAGCATTGCAATGTATAGTGGTGTGCCCACGATGTCAGCGTGGCGCGCACCGTCACCAGTGGCGAAAGTGGCGAAGGCCGCAAGGGCGCCGGTTGCGACTGTCGCCGTCACTACAATGACGCGGCTCCGATCCATGCGGTCTGACAAAAATCCAATCGGATAGAGAAACAGGATACGCCCGACGTAAATAGCAGCGATGCCAATAGCCACATCCGTGGCATCAATGCCAATGACAGCCGCCCGATACGGCACAACATTCATGAACACGGTGGACACGATACCAACGGTGAGCGCGCCGAGGGCGGCAGTGGGCGCGTCTTGAAACAGCGCCTTGAAACGCACATTTGCCCGTTCTTTGCCCTCGGGCGGCGTGCTGGGCGTGGCGGCGATCACCACAATGGCCAGACAGTAGAGTAAGGACATCAGCACAAAAGACTGATTCAGGTCGTCGGGTGAAACGATGACGAGAACCTGACTGAGAACCGACATCAACCCGAGGATAATGGCAAACACGGCAAGCAACCGGCCCCGCGATTTTTCGTCGACGGTTTCGCTGATCCAGGCGTCACCGATGGCAAAAAGGCCCGCGGTTGCAACGCCGGTCATCAGGCGCACGATTAGCAGCGTGGGCTCGTTCTCAGTCACGGAAAAAAGCAGGGCGGCAGCGGTGCATATGGCCGCCCCCGCAGAAAATGCACGAATATGTCCAATGCTGGTGATCCAGCCTGCAATGTAGAAACAGCCGATCAGGAATCCCAACGAGTAAGCAGCGGGCGCCAGCGCAGCGATTTCCTGAGACGCGCCGGTTTGGGCAAAATAGAGCGCGACGATGGTACCCGATGCCGCAGTCACCAGCTGTATCGCCGCGACCGCGATAAACAGGTATTTCAGGGTGTGGATTTGATCGCTGAATCGGGCCATGGAACTGCTCCAGGAAAGAGAGGAAAAGTGGGGCGCGCCTGACGCGCGACCTGCTTTAGTTTGGAAAGCTGACTTTGACTTCGACGTTCAAGCCGGGAATAAGGCCGCGCTCAAGATTTGGGATTTCCGCCCAGATGCGCAGGGTTTCGTTCGCGGCCAGCACGCTTTCAGCAAAAAGCACGCTGCCACCCTGTGCCAGTGGCTGAACGTCACCTGGCAAATGCAAGTCGACCTGAAAGCGCTCTATCAGAGCACTCAGGCCCTCTGGCGTCGACTGGTCCAGCGCGATCAGGGATTTGTACGGCATTCCGTACACAACTCGGACCGTGTCTGTGTGCACAATCTGCGCCAGCGCCTGACCGTTTTCTGTGTCCAGATAGGTGCCCACCTGTTTTTGGGCGAGCCCAATTTGCCCCGAAATCGGCGCCCTGATCTGTGTCGAAGCCAGCTCAAGCTCTGCCAATGCACGGTGCGCCTGCGCCTCTTGCAACGCCACCTTGGCCAGTATCAGCCGGTCCGTAGCGTTTTGAACGGCCAGTTCGGAAACCGCATCGCGCGCGCCAAGTTTCGCCTGCCGTTGCGCCTCGGCCTCCGCTGTTGCCAATTCGGCCTCACGACGGTTTTCGATCGCACGGCTGGCGGCGAGCTTTTGTTCGTAAGCCGGGGCCGCAATTTCAAACAGCAATTGGCCTTTCTCAACCGTATCGCCCGGCTTGAAATGCACCGCCGCGAGGATGCCGCGCACCGAATTGGCCACCAGGGCGCTCTCACTGGCCTCTATCCGTCCGGTAAATGTCTCTGCGGCGAGCATGTTGGTGAAGTCTTTAACAGGCTCTGCATGGGCACTGTGTGTCATTAGAAGACCCAACAGCAGAAGCGGGAGTTTTGCAAAAACGGTCATTGTTGGTCACTCCAGATGCAGGTCAAAGAAGGTGTTGAGCTCACGCCAAGCGTCATGAGTCTCCGGCGCGTTCACGAAGAAACCTGCCATGTAGTCGCCGTGTGACTGGCCGTCGTAGACATGTAGATCGGCGGCAACTCCGGCGGCGCGCAGGGCGCGGTGCATGCGCACCGTGTCGCTCAGCAACAGGTCGCGTGTGCCGGTCAGAAGAACCGCCGGCGGCAGGTTGTCCAGATTGGCGTAGATCGGGGACAGTCGCGGATCGGTACGGTCGGTACCGTCCGCATAAATGTCAAACGTGCCTTCAATCACACCCTCGCGGGCGCCAAGCGGATCAAGACCCTGCAACGTGATCCAGCTGTCCGACGTCTGCGCCAGATCCACAGCAGGCGTGCCTGCCATAATGGCCCCAGGCAAAGGGGTGCCCATGTCGCGCAGTTGTAAAACCGTCGACAACACCAGGTTGCCCCCCGCAGATGTGCCAAACATCGCAACTTTGGCTGGATCATAGTCCTTGATAACTTGCTGCCACACGGCGATCACATCATCTGTTGCGGCAGGAAACGGATGCAGCGGTGGGCGGCGATAGTCGACAGACACCACCTCAACACCCAAACCATGGGCCATCCAGATCGCTTCGGCCATGGCGGCCTCACCACCATTAAAAACGAAGGCCCCGCCGTGCACATGCACAAAAACGGTGTCCGCCCACCGGGGATCAATGGTGATTGGCGTGACACGGTAGGTGGTCACCCCCGCCACGTTCTCGATGGCGAATTGAGCGCCGGTCATCTCAAGCAAACGTGCGACCCCTTGCAGGGAGGCAGCGTCAAACTCGGCTTGCAACGTAAGCCATTGCTCGGTGGAGGATGGCGTTTCGGCATGCGTTCCAACTTGACGGCTTTCGATGAGCCCGGCCAGTTCCGGGGACACGCCCGCAGGAACCGGTGCGGTCCGCGCCGCCATTGGCAGACCTTCAATCACGGGCTTTGCGCTGTCTGCGGTGGCGACTGCAGGCACCGAAAGAGCCGCAATCAGTGCGCTTGTCAGAACAACTTTCAGGACGGAACGGCGTTTCATGTTTGGTCTCCAACTTTCAGTTTGGGTCATTCGTTTTGCTAAACTGGAGGTAATTTGTGGGGGGAGGCCGCGCCACTTCCAAAAGTGATCATTTCACGACAAACTGTCCGTCATGGACACGGTTTTGCAAAGCACCTTGGCGTTTCGCCCCGCGCTACAAGGGCTTGACCAAATTGCATCGCCGCGGGTGTCCGAACATGCCCTGAAAGAAGCTGGACTGTCGCGAGCGGTAATGGAAGACCCGACGGTGTTCCTCCCCTATCGGCTTCAGGCGCGATTCATGCAATCCGCCAGCCTGAAGATCTCCGAAAAACACATCGGTGCATATATCACGCAAGACTTCCACTACGCCTCCTTTGGGGCCTACGCAGACTATGTGCTCGGCGCGCCGAAACTGGATGCGGCCCTGGCGCGGGCCGAAAAAATCTTGCCGTTCCTGCAACGGGGGTCAGTTATGCGCACCCGCGTGGTTGGCGATCATTTTGTGCTTGGGTTTGATGCCATGCTTGGCGGAATCGCCGGGGCAAATTTGATCGATCAGGACCTGCCATTTGTGCTGCAGTCTGTGGTGCGCGAGTTCTGTGGACGCCGCTGGCGGCCGAGCTGGGTGGAGATGCCAGAGGTGCACCGAGGCACCGAAACCGCGCTGCAGTACATCTACAATGCAGAGGTGCGCGTGGGGGGATCCGCTGCCAGCATTGCGATCCCTCTGTCAGAAATCGAAACCCCTAATCCGCGGACAACCGATGAGAGGCTGGCGATGACGTTGGCAGGCATCCGCGATGTGCGGTCGCGGCAAACGCCCTCAACCACCAAAGAGGTGGTTGGGAACGCCTTGCGCGCGCAACTCGCCATGGGGCACGCCGACATCGAAACGGTGGCGGCCACATTGGGTGTCAGCGTACGCAAGCTGCAACGGCAACTCACTGCGGAGAACACCAGTTTCAAAGAGATCCGTGTGGCTGAACAGACAGATCGAGCCAGGTCGCTGCTGTCGGGCACTGACCTTTCTGTCGCGGAGGTTGCCTTCAATCTTGGGTTCAGCGAGGTCAACAGCTTCCGCCGCACATTTGCCAGCTGGTTTGGAATTTCACCATCTAAGTTTCGCAAATTGAGCGGTACGTAGGTAGCAAGGCCTCAATGGAGCGGCAATTGACGCAATGCGCAGCGAAGGTTCAGTTTCCGCCCAAATTGATGAATGCTGCGTAGCGAACCAGTGTCCACTTTGGGCTCAAAGCGGACGTTCGCTGCGCTGCTCACGAACGTCCACTTTGCGGACAAAGCTGCCGTCCACTCAGCGCAAGGCAATGCCCGCACCCGGCCCAAAGCGGACATTTCAGATCTGCGGTTCGAATGGAGAGCCGAACTTTGTTGCGCGCGCAGACCAAATTGAACGCCGGCAAGTAAGCCGACATTCAAAGGGTGGGTGTCTCAGGATCTTAGCTGCGCTAACGCAAGTCGGTTCTACATCCAATCCAAACAGAAATTAGAGAACTATCGATCGGGAGATTCATCGCGGAGAAGATTGTAGACTCTAGTAACTCAAGGTTTATGGAGCCAATATTGGCACCTGAAGCAAGCGAGAAGACTATGTGGTTGCCTAGTCTTCGCTTGGCCTACAGTGTTGTTGGGAAACTCTCCCACCGAAAAAGGAGCACCTATGCCTCGACTTTCAGAACGCAGAGACTTTGCCACCGAAGTCTGCGAGGAGGCTGGGCTACTTGCCAAAAAGTTCTTTGCAGATCGGGTCAATCTTATAGTTGATCAAAAAGGCGCTCAGGACTGGGTGAGCGAGGCGGACAAGAACGTCGAGACTTTCATTCGTCAAAGGGTCGCGGAGGCGTGGCCCAACGATGGCGTATACGGTGAAGAGCATGGCGCGGCAGCGGGAGAGAGTGGCTTTGACTGGGTTATTGATCCGATTGATGGGACCACGAATTTCGTGAACGGTATTCCTGCATGGACCATTGTTCTGGCTGGTGTCACTGAGGGCCAAACGGAAATTGGTGTGATCCACGATCCAAACGTGGATGAAACTTTTGTCGCAACTCGCGGAGAAACTGCGACACTTAACGGATCACCGATAAGCGTCGCGCTAGGAGTGCCGTTGCAAGATGGAACAGTGGCTGTGGGATACTCGAACCGGATTGAGAGCCATCATGTCTTACCTGTTATCGAGGATCTGATCGAGCACGGGGCGATGTTTCACAGAAACGCCAGCGGAGCGCTTTCATTGGCTTACGTCGCTGCCGGGCGCCTGTTGGGTTACGTGGAGGAGCACATGAATGCATGGGATTGTCTTGCTGGGCAATTGCTGGTCTCGGAAGCGGGTGGCGTTGTCGAGGATCAGGACGCCGATGAGATGATCCGAGACGGCGGGCGCGTGATCGTGGGGACACCAGATGTGTTCGAGACGTTGCGTGAGATCGCAGAGAACGCTTGGAACGCTTAGCTCCTACGTCAAAGAGACCCAACATGAATCAGGCTTGAGCGTAACTAAATCTGCCTGCCAGAAATGGCCTTGTGAGGGTTGGTCGTGCTTGCGGTCTATCGAACAATTCGAGAGTGCGCACCAAAGCAATGTGCCCACTGCTCCGTGCGTTACAATTGCAAGATCCCCGGCATTATGCGACCGGATAATCTTAGTGACTGTCCGAAGAATGCGTATCTGTGCTTCGATCGCTGGTTCCCAACCGCGATAGCTACTTTCCGGCTGAGCAAAGAAAGCATCGGCCGCGGCTTCGAAATCTTTCAGCGGCAAGTAACCGGTTGCGCTGCGGTCATTCTCACCAAGATCCAAGTTGCATTTCACTGACAGCTTTCGTGGTGCAGCAAGAATCTCGCCTGTTTCGCGGGCCTACCGCTCGTCGCTGGTCCATATCTGAGTGACGTTGGACAAGATTCCACTGGATGCAAATTCAGTAGCGCGCTTACGGCCCACAGCATTCAAGCCCCACTCAGTTATCGGGACGGTCGGATCGATAGAGACCTCGGGGTGAGTGATGATAATGAGTTTCGGCATTTAATCCGGCAGAAGAACGGGTCCTTTGTCAGCAAAACCCATTCTGATTTCGGTGCCGGGATCAAGCGGCGCATCGACGTCATCGTGTACGGCAAATACCTGACCGAATGCACCAATCAGCGTATATTCCATCCGAACGCCAACATAGGTCGCCTTCGCCACCTTGGCTGGTATGCCTTGGTCTGAGCCGATCACCAGACGTGAGGGTCGCACTGCAATCGTTGCGTTTCCTTCGGACAAACCGCGACGTGGCAGCGTGTGGCGGTAGCCTTCTATTTCTATCGTTGCTACGTCGCCACTGATATCGACGATTTGGCAATCCAAAAGGTTTGCCTCACCTATGAAATCGGCAACAAATCGGTCGTCCGGGGCATCGTAAAGCTGGCGTGGAGTGCCCATTTGGGCGATCGCTGCGTTTCGCATGACGACAATTTCGTCCGAGACCGCCAGTGCCTCCTCCTGATCATGGGTCACGTAAACAACCGTCAAACCAAGATCTTGCTGGATTGCCCGAATATCCTCTCGCACCTGACGGCGAAGCTTGGCATCGAGATTGGACAGCGGCTCGTCGAACAGCAGAACCTGAGGCTCAAGAACCAGCGCGCGGGCGACGGCAACACGTTGTTGTTGGCCCCCTGACAGTTCAGAGGGAAGACGGTTGCCGAACCCCTGAAGACCGACCAGTTCCAATCCATACATAGCGCGGCCGCGGGCTTCATCCTTTGCAAAGCCCGAGAATGTGAGGCCATACATCACGTTTTCCAACACGCTCATATGAGGGAACAATGCGTATGATTGAAACACCATGGAAACATCGCGGTCGGTGGCCGGCAGTTTGGTCACGTCTCGGTCACCAATCAGGATTTTGCCTGAGCTTGCCATCTCCAACCCGGCAATCATGCGCAACGTAGTTGTTTTTCCGCAGCCTGACGGACCAAGCAACGTGACGAGTTTTCCTGCGTCTACTTGAAGATTGATGCTGTCGACGGCGACGACATCCTTGCCGAACACTTTCGACACGTTCTCAAAGCATACCGGCGCGGCCTTGGAACCGATTTTGGTGTCGGTCATGGCGATCTCTCCGTTCCGTGCTGCGTACGTCGACCAATTTGGACCCGACCGACGAGAAGTTGTAATAAGCCGACTGCCGCGAGCATTACGAAAATCAGCGTTGTCGAATAGGCGATAGCAAGGCCATAATCGTTATTCTCGACCCGACCGATAATATAGCTGGTTGCCATGTCATACTCAGCGCTAACCAGAAAGATGACTGCCGAGATCGCCGTCATGGCACGGACAAAGCTGTAAACAAGCGCGGCAAGTATCGCGGGGCGCAGCAGCGGTAAGATGACGTTTCGAAAAGTCTGCCAAGAGTTTGCACCAAGAGTCAGCGAGGATTCATCCAGGCTGCGGTCAAGTTGCGACATGCTCGCGATGCCCGCGCGAACACCAACCGGCATATTGCGGAAGATGAAGCTGACAACCAGGATAACGCCAGTCCCAGTTATTTCGATTGGCGGAACGTTGAAGGCAAGGATGTAGCTGACGCCGATCACTGTTCCGGGAATTGCGAACGACAGCATGGTGCCGAACTCAAATGCGTTCTTGCCTGCAAAACTCTGCCGGGTCAGCAGATAGGCTGTCACCAATCCAACGGCCGCAGTCAATGGTGCTGCAACGGCCGCAATGGTTATGGTGGTCCAGAAACTGTCCCAAGCCGCCCCGGTCCAGCGAATACCCTCTTCTTCGAAGCGAACCGAGAATGCAGTGATGTAGTGTTTGATCGTCAGCGAGTTATCAACGCCCCATAACTCGACTACACTGCCGTAGATGATCATCGCGTATACAATTATGGTAAACAGCGCCCAGCCCAAAGCAATGAGCAGCACTGGAACCGAAAGGCCGGTTGGCATAAGCGGGTGAACCCCTGCATCGCCTTTGCCGGTAACAGTTGTATAGCTCTTTTTTCCCAACCAGACACGCTGCGCGTAAAAGGCTGAAAGTGTAAAGAACAGCAGAACCATGGCTAGAACTGCCGCCCGACCTTGATCGTATTGAGCGCCGACGATAGCAAAGAATATTTCGGTCGAAAGCACGTCGAAATTGCCGCCCAATACAAGCGGGTTGCCAAAATCGGCCATGCTTTCAATGAAGCCCAGAAGAAACGCATTAGCCAGACCAGGGCGCATCAGGGGTAAGGATACGGTCTTGAAGGTCTGCCATCTGCTGGCCCGGAGGGTCTGGGCAGCTTCCTCCATCGAAGGAGAGACGCCTTCAACCACGCCGATCAGTACGAGGAACGCAATTGGTGTGAACGCAAGTGTCTGCGCAATCAGGATGCCCGGCATTCCGTAAAGCCACCGTGTCGGTTGCGTGCCGAATAGTTCAGCAACGAACCGGGTGACAGACCCGGACAGGCCAAAAAGCAGGATTAGCGCCAGGCCGATCACGAACGGCGGGGTGATTATTGGCAGAACGGTCAGAGCTCGCAGCGCACGCTTGTAACGAAAGCCTGAACGCGTCACGACCAGTGCAAAGCAAAGACCTAGGGCGGTGGTGATGACGCCAACTAGGATGGCAAGGAACAGTGAATTCCAGGCCGCGCCACAACGCGCACCCTGAAAACACCCCAGACCCCACAGTCGATCATCGAAAAACTTCGAGAAGAATACCGCAATGGAATACGCACCATCTTCGGTGATAAAGGCGGCGAAAAGCATTTTGGCAATTGGGAAAAAGACAAACGCGGTAACAATTGTAATCACGCCGCCGATGGCGCTCACAACAAAGACGTCACCGTTAATGGCACCTCTTGCTGCGATCCCCTGAGTGAGCAGGAACAGAAAGCTCGAGGCACATATCATTGCGCCGTAGCCCATACCGAACTGACGATCGCCAAGGTCGCCAAACAACGCTTCCAGCCAATCGAAATTGAATCCTCTTATGCCGATGCTGAACCCTTGGGCAATCAACCAGCCGAAACCGAGCGCGCCGGACAGGATCAGAACGCGGGCATAAAGTGGATCAGATTTGGTGCGTTTCAACACCAAAAGCGGCAGCGCCAGAGCGATCAAGAGCGGCGCCAGCCAGAGTTTTTCACCCTGCCCAATCAGAAACGCAGCGGGGGCATAATCCTCATTGAAAGGGTAGCCGTCCAAAAGCCACTCGAACGACCACAGGCCGCCGTCGACCATGTACCAGGGCAACAGGCAGAATCCGACCCACCCGGCGATGATCCAGAAGATCAGGACCGGATGGGTCGTTTTTGAGTTCTGGTCAGTCATTTATTGCGGCAGAGTCGAAACCTCTTCGTCCCATTTCTGCAATAGACGCTTCCGTTCGTCTGAGGAGCCATACTTTTTGAAATCGTAGTCAATCAGCTTGATCTGGCTCATGTCAGGCGCACTGTCCGAAGTTTCCGCGCCCTTGTTTGATGGCACCTGAAAGGCGTTGACTTGAAGAGCAAGGTTCTGAGCTTCGGGCGAGAGGGCCCAATCGTAGAACTTTTTCGCCTCTTCCTCGTTGCGAGCTCCGTCTATGATTGACATTGAGCCAATTTCATACCCGGTGCCTTCGCATGGTGCGACAACTTTGATCGGGAACCCCGAAACGGCCTGTTTCACAGCATCATGCATGAAGACAATACCAATGGTATTCTCGCCACGACCGGCGGCCTTGATGGGTGCTGAACCAGACTTGGTGTACTGATTGATGTTCGAATGCAGGCCTTTCATGAACTCAAAGCCTTCATCCTCGCCGAAGATCTGCACCATTGAGGCCAGCGTCGTATAAGCCGTGCCGGACGAGTTCGGGTTCGCCATTTGAACATGGCCCTTGTACTCGGGCTTCAGCAAGTCTTTCCAGCAGGCGGGTTCGGGCAGGTTGTTTGCGGTGACAAGGTCGGCATTGTAGCCATACCCAAGCGCACCCGAGTAAATACCGATCGTCTTGTTGCCGGCGCTTTCCGCCTGAGATATCGCCCAATCATGAAGCTGGTCGCGCATTGGCGACATGTATTCCATCGTCAGGCCTTCTTCGGCGGCCTGCAAATGCGGGTCACCCGTGCCACCCCACCAAACGTCACCCTTCGGGTTCGAACTTTCGGCTCGGATTTGTGCAAAGGTTTCGCCTGAGGATTTCCGGGTCATATTGACGTCGATGCCAGTCGCATCTTCAAAGCTTCGCGCCATGAGCTGGCACCAATCTTCTTGCGCCGAACAATAGAGTGTCAGCTTATCGGCCTGTGCCGCCGACAGTGACGCAGCCAGAGCAATCACCGATCCAACCGCAGTGGATGTCAATTTCCTCATTTTTTCCTCCCTTTGAGCTTAGTACGTCCGGGTTTCCCGGTTCTTTCATGCCCTTCCTCATGCAGCATTTCGAAGTTTCTTTATAACAATTTTGACTTCTGGATCGTCCGTTAGATTATGCAGCAAATCTGACAGGTCTCTTTCTTGAACTAACTTTGCGGCCTTTGCCGGTGAGAACCAATGGCGCGTTCGTTCACCTTCTTCCTTCCAGCGTCGCTTCAACTTTTCGACGACCAGAGGATAAAGGGTAACGCGGCAGCGAACGCTGCTTCGCCCCTCGTATCGTTTATCATAGAAAAAATGACCGATTGGCCGTTGCGATATGGTACCGACTGCGCCTGCTTCTTCTTGAGCTTCTATTTCTGCGGCATGCCAAGGTTTTTTGCCGTCCATTGGCCATCCTTTTGGGATAACCCACCGACCGGTATCCCGCGAAGTGACCATAAGAACGCGCAACTTGCCAGTCTTATCCCAGCGCATCGGAAGCGCCGCAATCTGATCTGCCGTTTCGCTGTCGCCCATGCCACCCCTCAATGCCAAACGATCAAAAACCAAAAGGAAGCTGTCTGAATGGCAGGTTGGCCGGTTAACGCTTTGCCTTGGCTCGTATTCTGAATTTGATCAACCTGTGCATCTTCGCTTTGCGCTTCGAATTACTTGTGTTCGCTCGAATTCTCACAACTTTCTGAGGGTTATGCAACAAAAAATATTGCAATATGACCGAAAGCCCACAAAAGTAGGTTGCGAAGCCTAGTCGGGTCGTCGGATGTCCAAAACAAAAACGCGCGGCAAAATGTCTGAAAAGAACCAGAGCCGGGTAAAGAAGTCCGACCGGCGCCAACAGATATTGTTGGAGCTGAAGTTGCGCCCGCACGTTCGCATCACCGAACTGGCACAGCGGTTCAACGTCTCCAACGAAACGGTACGTAGAGATTTCGATGCTCTGTCGAACGACGGGTTGATAGCCCGGGCACACGGGGGGGCATCAGCCGCTGCGCAAGGGCACTATCCGGGTTTGGATGAACGAACAAACGCTCAGGTTGAGGAACGCGAACGGATAGGTGCCATTGCTGCAGAACTGATCCAGAGCGGTGAAACGGTCATGATTGATTCCGGCTCGACCACAATCGAAATGGCACGTGCACTGGCTTATATTGGAACGCCTTGCACGGTAATTACCAATTCCATTCCCGTAGCTATGACCCTTGGCCATGGGGCTGCACAAGTCCTGTTATGCCCAGGGGAATATTTGGCAACTGAGTCTGCAACTATCGGAACCGAGACGCTGGAATTTCTTTCCCGTTTCAACGTCGACAGGTGCATGATCGGTGCCTCTGGGTTGTCGACAGAAGGTCCTTCAGAAACAGTGCGGGGCTTTGCGGCAGTAAAAACGGTGATGCTGACGCGTGCCGAGAAACGGCACCTTCTGGTTGATTCCGGGAAATTCGGCCGGAAAGGCTTGTCTCAAGTAGGAGACCTTAACGACTTGGCTTCCATAGTCACCGACAAAAAACCAACAGGAGAATTGCGTAACGCTATTGAGGGCGCCGAGGTCGACGTTCTTGTCGCCGGGTAGACATAAAATGATTGATTAACAGCGGACAAAAAGCACCGCACATGACTGGGAGGAAAACATGAAGATCGATATCAAACTATTGCTTGGGGCATCTGCAATCGCACTCATGTCGATGAGTGGAATAGCGTCGGCGCAGGATTGTCCACGCGGTGACTTGGACGAGCGTTTTTGTGATGCCGACGGGGATTTGATCGCGGATATCCCTACAGACCCTTCCGAGCAAATAGATCCAGACACCTTGATCTTTGCTTACACGCCGGTTGAAGACCCGGCCGTATACAAAACTGCGTGGTCAGACTTTCTCGACCATTTGAAAGCAGAAACGGGCAAGGAAGTTGTCTTTTTCCCAGTCCAGAACAACGCAGCCCAGATCGAGGCGATGCGCTCAGGGCGCCTGCATATTGCGGGATTCAACACCGGCTCCAACCCACTTGCGGTAAACTGCGCAGGGTTCCGTCCATTCACAATAATGGCTTCGAAGGACGGTAATTTTGGTTACGAGATGGAAATCATCACCTATCCGGATTCGGGTATCGAAAAGGTTGAAGACATCAAGGGAAAGCAACTGGCTTTTACATCCCCTACATCGAACTCGGGATTCAAGGCGCCTTCCGCGATCCTGAAAAGCGACTTTGATCTTCTGCCCGAACGCGATTTTGAGCCTGTCTATTCGGGCAAGCATGACAACTCGATCCTAGGTGTTGCCAACAAAGACTACTTAGCGGCTTCAATTGCGAACTCGGTAAAATCGCGAATGATTTCGCGCGATGTGATCAACGAAGATGACGTCATCACGATCTACAAATCGCAGACTTTCCCAACAACTGGATTTGGCACTGTTTACAATCTGACACCCGAGTTGCAGGAGAAAATCCGCAATGCTTTCTTCAGCTTCGACTGGGAGGGCACGACACTTGAGGCTGAGTTTTCAAAGTCGAACGAAGGCCAATTTCTTGAAATGACCTACCAGGAATTCTGGGACGTCATTCGCAAGATTGATGCAGCAAATGGCGTTTCCTACGCCTGTCAGTGATACTCCAATAATCAGGCGGGCCTCAACGGGCCCGCTGTCCACCCTAATCTGGGGCAATTCATGCTGCGTCTTCAAAAGCTGACGAAAACATACAAGACCGGGGATCAGGCTTTGAAAGCTATTGATCTTGAGGTGCCTAAGGGACAGGTTCTTGCGTTGATTGGGCCCTCGGGCGCGGGCAAATCGACCATGATCCGTTGCATAAACCGCTTGGTTGAACCCACAAGCGGCGGCGTCCTTCTGGATGACGTGGACCTGACCAAGCTCGGCTCAGGTGCGCTGCGGAAAGCACGTCGTGAAATGGGTATGATCTTTCAGGAATATGCCCTGGTCGAACGCCTGACGGTAATGGAAAACGTGTTGTCCGGCAGGTTGGGTTACGTCGGGTTCTGGCGCAGCTTTCTGCGGCGGTATCCCCAGCCAGATGTAGATGAGGCCTTCCGATTGCTTGATCGGGTTGGCCTGTTACACATGGCGGATAAACGGGCAGATGAACTGTCGGGTGGTCAACGCCAAAGGGTTGGTATTTGCCGCGCCTTGATTCAAAACCCGAAACTGTTGCTGGTTGATGAGCCAACTGCGTCGCTGGACCCAAAGACCAGCCGTCAGATAATGCGGCTAATCACTGAGCTGTGTCAGGAGCGCGGATTGGCGGCGATCATCAATATCCATGACGTGGCACTCGCCCAAATGTTTGTTCCTCGCGTCGTCGGTCTCCGCTTTGGCGAAATTGTATATGATGGCCTTCCGACAGGCCTCACCCCCGAGAAGCTGACCGAAATTTATGGGGAGGAAGACTGGGAAGCGACAATCGAAAAAGTGGACGAAGATGAAGATGTCGAGGCTGCAGAATGAGCCATCAAGAATTGGACGACATGTTGGGAAAGGGCTGGCGTAAGCCTGCCTTTGTCAAAAACCCACTGCTCCGGTGGGCATTGTTTCTTGGGTTTTTCGCCTATCTGATAGCGGCTTTCATGACCATCGAAGTTGATTGGGGCCGCGTCTATGAAGGGTTGGACAGGGGTTGGGCGTTTGTGCTTGCATTTACCAGCCCGGACTTCGTTTCGCGGTGGTCAGACATTTGGAGCGGTCTGCTCGAGAGTATCATTATGACCGTGGCTGCGTCGGTCGTGGGTATCGTGATTTCGATCCCAATTGGTCTGGGGGCCGCACGCAATATTGCCCCCTTGCCAATCTACATGATTTGCCGGGGCATTGTCGCGATAAGTAGGGCGTTGCAAGAGATTATCGTGGCGATTTTGCTAGTGGCTATCTTCGGCTTTGGTCCGCTGGCAGGGTTTCTAACACTCTCTTTCGCGACCATTGGGTTTCTCTCAAAACTCTTGGCCGAAGATATCGAGGCGATGGACAAGGTTCAGGCCGAGGCGATCAAGGCCTCCGGCGCACGTTGGCCGCAATGGATCAATTATGGAGTTCAGCCTCAGGTGATGCCGCGACTTGTAGGGCTTTCTATGTACCGGATCGACATAAATTTCCGAGAAAGCGCAATTCTGGGTCTCGTGGGCGCTGGCGGTATTGGTGCGACACTGAACACTGCGTTTGATCGCTATGAATACGACACGGCTGCGGCCATTCTGACCCTTATCATCGGGATCGTCATGGCTCTTGAATACCTTTCGGGAGTTATCCGGGCGAGGGTTCAGTAATGCCGGTACTTGAACGCGACGATACGCAAATCTGGCGCCGGCGGACGACCGGTCAGAGTTTGGTTCGATGGTTCGGTTGGCTGTTGGGGGTAGCGATCTTCGTCTATTGCTGGCAGCTCATCTCGGAGTCGACGACGTGGTTTTTCGTTTGGGACGCACCCCGCATTGCCAACGATATCTGGACCCGTGCAACGCCTCCGAAATGGGACTACATCACTCAGCTGGGCCGCCCGATTTGGGACACCTTGAACATAGCTACACTGGGTACAATCATTGCCTTGTGCCTGGCTGTGCCGGTAGCCTTTCTTGCAGCCCGCAACACCACACCGTCGGCCCTGTTCATACGGCCCGTAGCGCTGCTGGTCATTGTCTCAACCCGCTCAATCAACTCGCTAATCTGGGCGCTGCTTTTGATTGCAATTATTGGACCTGGCGTCTTTGCCGGTGTTGTAGCAATCGCCATCCGTTCAATAGGGTTTTGCGCAAAGCTTCTTTATGAAGCCATAGAAGAAATCGATCGCACGCAGGTCGAGGCGATCACGGCAACCGGTGCGTCGCGCTGGCAGGTCATGGCATACGGGATCGTTCCGCAAATCCTACCAGCTTTCGCAGGCATTGCTGTCTTCCGTTGGGATATCAACATCCGCGAATCCACTGTCTTGGGGCTGGTTGGTGCCGGGGGGATAGGGTTGCAACTTTCAGCTTCGCTAAATGTTCTGGCTTGGCCCCAAGTTAGTCTGATCCTGATTGTAATTCTGGTCGCGGTTATGATAAGCGAATGGGTTTCGGCGAAAGTAAGAGGGGCCATCATTTGACTGGTTTCTCTGCGCAAGAGGCTTTTGAGGCCTACGAGGCTGTAAGACATCGCCTTCCGCAACCCAGATCTACTGAAGTGAGCTATCATCAGGCGGACACGCTGGAGGATATCGCTCACGAGTTTGACGTGTTCCTCCTCGATGCCTTCGGGGTTCTCAATATTGGTGATACGGCAATCCCAGGTACACCAGATCGGGTCAGGTCGCTGACAGCCGCCGGCAAACGTGTTCTGGTCGTATCGAATGCTGCAGGGTTTCCCCACACAACTCTTATCGAGAAATACTATGGGCTTGGCTACAACTTCGCGCCACAAGACGTGATCACCAGTCGGGCCACGTTGTTGTCTGAGCTAAATGGCCAAAATGAGTTACATTGGGGATTGATGGCAACTCCAAGTGCCGGCCTTCGCGATCTGGAGGAGTTGAATCTATCCTACCTGGAGGATGACCCGAAGCCCTACGAAACCGTCGACGGATTTTTGATGATTGGGTCAGCTGTTTGGAATGAAACGCGACAAGCCATGTTAGAGGCCGCTTTGCTGGAGCGTCCCCGCCCGGTATTGGTGGGTAATCCTGACATTGTCGCTCCGCGCGAGTACGGTTTCTCCAAAGAACCCGGTCTTTACGCGCACCGGCTAGCAGACCGGACAGGCGTCACCCCTCAGTTCTTTGGAAAACCTTTCGCCAACATCTATGATCTTGCATTCAGCCGCCTGGGGCACATCAACAAGTCCCGGGTTCTGATGGTTGGCGACAGCCTGCACACCGACATTCTAGGTGCACGAAATGCAGGCATAGCTTCCGCGCTCATCTCTGGATTCGGTTTCTTCGCAGGGCATGATGTTGAAGCAGCGATCATGAAGGCAGGGATAGTACCGAACTTTGTTTTAAACCGGCCTTGATATTAGGCACGATCCCTTCGCGTTCGTAGTAGCGGATCGTTTCAATGCCGACACCGCTTTGACGGGATGCTTCCCCAATCGCAAACATGTGAGATTTTCCGTCTTGATCCTGTAGTCACTACAGAGGTTATACCAGTAATCGCCGCTTAGACAATTCCGCACAAAAAGGCGTCAGGAACAAAAATGCAGAAATACCTTAGCCTCAGTTACATAGGATCTCTGTCCGCGCTTGGCGTCGCGACCTGCTGCGTAATGCCCATGACAATGATGCTTCTAGGACTGGGCGGCAGTTGGCTGGCAATCTTTGGGAAGATAGCAGCGGCTAGCTACCATGTGTTGGCGATATCGACCGCGCTCATCGCGGTATCTTGGATGGTATCTTACCAACACAGATCCCTAGAGAAGTTGAGATGGTGGCTTTTGGGAACGACCGCGATGACCGGCTTGGCTTGGGTCGTCGTGTTCTATGAGGCTCGTATCAACGATTTTCTGATTATGCAGATGTGAGACAATGACAAAACAAACTGTTGTGATTGAAAGCACGCTGACTTGCCCAAACTGTGGGCACAGCGAAACCGAAGAAATGCCTACGGATGCCTGCCAGTGGTTCTATGAATGCAAATCATGCAGAACAGTCTTGAAGCCGTTGGAAGGCGACTGTTGTGTCTACTGTTCCTATGCAACGGTACCATGTCCTCCAATACAGCTAGGCGATGGCTGCTGCGGATAGTGTGAAGGGTTACAGTGTTACCGCCTTGGTAAACTTGCCACCCGAGAATTTCGACCAATTGCGCAACTGTAGCCCCGATCTATGACTGCGAGAAACGCGCCATTCAGTGTTTGCGCAATGTAAAGTAGTCTGGGCATATTGCAGAAAGAGGGGCCGGCATATTGACCAGAACCACTTCACTCGTTTTCGCGGCATGGGTTTCACTGTGTATCACGGTTTTGTCTTCCAAAGCTGATGTGTTGCATCATTGGGTCCAACTTGGACCCGACGATGAAATCATTGTAAGAGCAATCTCTGCCGCGCCTGAATGCCCTTTATTGCAAATCGATGGTCAGGCCGTTGCGATGAAAAAACGAGCGAAGCCACAGGTCCAGTTTCCTCATCTGGTTTGCGAATACCGAGCGCCAAAACTGGCTCCGAAGTTAATGCTCGGAGGAAGCCCGCTGCCAACCCTCAATCCAAGCGTGCAACGGATTGCCGTGATCGGGGATACCGGGTGCCGAATTCGCGGCACCAGAGTACAGAATTGCAATGATACAACCACTTGGCCGTTGAAATCCATCCTCGAGGAGATCGCATCCAGATCGCCGGATCTGGTTATCCATGTTGGCGACTACCTGTATCGGGCATCGGAATGCCCGGACGCAGAAAAATGCGGCGGATCTCCATTTGGTGACACTTTCGAATCCTGGTCCGCGGATTGGCTGGACCCGGCGGACGGTTTGCTCGGGCGAGTCCCGTTTGTCTTCTTGAGGGGCAATCACGAAAATTGTGGACGCGGCGACAAAGGATGGTTCCGGTATTTCGAAGTCGGGCCCGTTCCCTCGAGTTGTCCCGCTGTAACCCTGCCGTGGATCGCTTCCGTTGATGGTCTTGATCTGATTTCGTTTGATTCCTCCGCCGGCCCGGCACCGCAAAGCAGCACCAAGCTGGTAAACGTCTACGGACGAATGGCCAGAGACGTGTTTGGAAAAACCAGAGGTGAAGCTTGGTTTCTCACGCACAGACCACTTTGGGTGAATATGCAAGCGTTTGGAGAGCTGATTGATGGTGACGACACACAGCGGGAGGCGTTCAGCGGGGTCATTCCAGAATCAGTCAACCTTGTTTTGTCAGGCCATATCCACGCCTTTCAGGCGATCGATTTACTGGACGGGCCAGTGCAGGGGATAAGCGGTAATGGAGGAACGCAGCTTGATCCTATGCCCACTGACATTGCTACCAACGTTGAAGTTGCTGGCAGCCTGGCAAGTAAAGTAGTCAGCAACAGCGTTTTCGGCTTCTTGATGTTGACCCGGAAAACGGATGGTGTCTGGTTGATGGACGCAATCGATGCAGAAGGAAAAACCCGCAATCGATGCCGTCTTATCGGGCGCGCGCTTTCTTGCGCGTAACCCAAGCTGATTATCGCCGGCCGGAAGCAACGCAAGGCCACCGTGAAATATGACAAAGGCCGCTACAAGCCGCGCAATCGGATCGAGATTACGTTCGGCAAGCTCAAGGATTGACCGCGTGTAGTAAGGCTCCTCGGTTCGTGCTTCCCAAAGGTCAAATCACACCGGGACTCCGTCCCTTTCAACAATTCAAAGAGCGGGTTGCTTAACAACGCAGGTCAGATTTATTTCTGTGAACTTCAATAAACTTCGCAACAGAACCGCGGCCACCTTGTGCGTAATTGATGCCTGGTCCAAATCCAACTGTAAGAACACAGCTTGCTAATGCAAATTTTTGCCACAGGTGCCAATCAGGGTCTTGGCTTAGCTCTTCGGCGGTTTCTTCTTCTGACGTGGCCTCGCTCGAATCTTCGAAGTACC
Organism: Ruegeria sp. CDSB117; assembly: GCF_059611005.1. Classification (NCBI taxonomy): domain Bacteria; kingdom Pseudomonadati; phylum Pseudomonadota; class Alphaproteobacteria; order Rhodobacterales; family Roseobacteraceae; genus Ruegeria; species Ruegeria sp. CDSB117. Next base: position 22,218 of record NZ_JBXWOS010000025.1, on the reverse strand, counting down.
TTTAGCCCGCCACACCGACGTCCGAGAAGGTCCCAAGGTTTGGGCTGACAGCAGCAGCCCACTTTGAAAGGGATGGCTTCAGTTCTTCAGGTTCGACTTTACTCTCTCTGTGTTCTTGAGTGTCAATGTTCAAAGTTTGCAGCCGATACCGGTGGGTTCAGCTATCCAAGCCCCAGAGCCTGCCCGTCTTTATCAAAAAAATGCAGATTGTCGGTTGGGAAGTGCAGACCAATCTGGGTGCCCGGTGTAAGGTCCGTATCGCCGTTCAGACGGACTGTGGCCTTGTCTTCGCCTCCACAATCCACAATCAGGAAAGTATCTGCACCCAGGTATTCGATCACCTCGATGACGCCGTCAGTTTGACCTTCGCCCGCAGCACCCACCTGAATGTGTTCGGGGCGGATGCCAAGCTTTGTGGCGGCTGCAGATCGTGAAAACGGGCCACTGCGGCCGTGCTCAAGTTGGAAACTGTCACCGTCGGTCGTGCAGGGCAGGATATTCATCTTTGGACTTCCGATAAACTGGGCCACGAACAGGTTCGCAGGGCGTTCATAGAGTTCGCGCGGCGTACCGACCTGAGCGATCTTGCCGTATTCTAAAACCACGATGCGGTCGGCCAATGTCATCGCTTCGACCTGGTCGTGCGTCACGTAGATCATCGTGCGCTTGAGGCTTTGGTGCAGCTTGGCGATCTCATACCTCATCTCGACTCGCAGGGCGGCGTCAAGGTTGGAAAGCGGCTCGTCAAACAGGAAAGCGGTGGGATCGCGGACGATGGATCGGCCGATAGCCACCCGTTGCCGCTGACCACCAGAAAGGTCTTTTGGTCTGCGTTCCAGGAACGGTCCAAGCTTGAGAACCTCTGCTGCGCGGTTGACCTGTTCGGTGATTTCCGCCTTGGGAACACCGGCAACCTTCAAAGAGAACCCCATGTTCTCGGCGACTGTCAGATGTGGATACAGCGCGTAGGATTGGAACACCATCGTCAGGCCGCGCTTTGAGGGTGGGTGATCCGTGACATCGCTGTCATTGATCTCCAGCGACCCGCGCGAGATATCCTCGAGCCCGCCGATCATGCGCAACAAAGTGGATTTACCGCAGCCCGATGGGCCGACGAAGACGATGAACTCGCCCTCCTCGATCTTGAGGTCCACGCCTTTGATGACCTGGGCCGAGCCGAACCATTTTTCGACTGATTTTAGTTCGATGCTACCCATCAGGCCCTCCCTGCCCAGTGAAGCCAAACCGCTGCCGTCCAAGAGAACGCCTTACCGCCAGCCGGGCTCCCGGTTATTGGATCGAAGTATTCTGCGAAACCGAAGCCCGAGATCAGATCTCCGGTTTTTTTGCGCAACTGATCTGCTTGCTCGGTGTGACCCAGATCCTGCAACCCGAACCCAATCATCATGTTCATGAAGGCCCAAGTGGGCCCGCGCCAATAGCGGCGCGAGTCGAATTTCGGCATTTCTGGATCATAGCTTGGAACCGGATAGGGCACGGTTTCCAGCGTGGTTTTCAACCGTTTCAGCATCTTGCCTGATTCAATACCTGCATACCAGCACAGGTAAGACGCATTCGATACGCTGCCTGCCATCTCGCCGGTATGTGCGTCGCGCGCGTCAAAGCTGCCCAGCTCTTCGTTCCAAAGTGAGCGAGCACCAACTTCCAGTATTTCGATATCCGCGCTTAAGCCTTCAGCTGCCAGATCAAGCTGCTCACTGATCACCAACAAGTCCCGCGCGGCCCGTAATGTGGTGAATGTCATCGTCGGATCGGCGACCCGGAACGGGTTCAGCGACAGCAGTTCCTGCTGATCCCACCCAGCATTTCGACCGATCTGTACCAGCTTGATGTATCGGTCATAGTCGAACTTTGTCGGGCGGTCCTCGCTGTTTACATGGCTGGTATCGCGGCGTTGATATTCTCCCACATCTGACGCATCCATGCGCGCCATAGAGTTGTCCCAGTCAGGCGCGTTGTCGCGACCCGCTTCCCAAGGGTGTGTTGTGCAAACAGCCCCGAATTCATCCAATCGCCATTTCATGATCCAGTGGTGCCAAGCTAGCATCTTGGGGAATAGCGCCTTCATCCGCGCGTCTCCAAACGAAGTATCCTGTTCCCAGATTTTGCGCGCCATCGTGGCCGCAATGGGTGGTTGGATAATGCCCGAGGAGGGGATTGGACCGTTGCAGCCCCAGACATCCGGGCCGGGAAAATACCCCTCGTCTTGCTGGTGGAACAGGATGTGTGGCACCATGCCGTTGTCCCATTGTCCGGCAAACAGCGTCTCGATCTCGGCCCAGGCGCGGTCAAGGTCGAACTGGGCAAATCCAAGCGCAGTAATCGCGCTGTCCCAGTTCCATTGGTATGGGTACAGCCCTTCGGTTGGGATCGTGTAACCGCCGCGATCATTGGCGATCAGGATATTGCGCGCCTCGCGGTCTGGGTTTGTGTGTTGGTTCATCTCGGTCATCCTTTGACAGACCCCGCTGTGAGGCCTTTGGTCATGAAACGTTCAAGCCCCAGGAACAGCGCCATGATCGGAACGGTGGCGATCACCGCACCGGCCATCAGGTGCTGACGGGGAATTTCTGAGGAGTTCAGCATCGTGACCCCTCGGGTCAGGGTGAATTTCGACGGGTCGTCCAGAAGCATGAAGGCCAGCAGGAACTCGTTCCAGGCAATCATGAAGACATAGAGCGAGACCGACGCCAGCGCTGGCAAGCTCAGCGGCAGGGTGATCTTCCAGATCACTGCCAGACGGGACAGGCCGTCCATCAGGCCTGCCTCTTCCACCTCGATCGGCAGGCCGCGGAAGTAACCTTGCAGCATGTAAAGCGCGACGGGGATTGTCGTGACCGGGTAGATCATAACGATACCTAGGATCGAATTGCGCAGACCAGTCAGCGAGAATGCAATATAGATCGGAAGCGCCAGAACGATCATCGGCACCATGTAGATAAGCAGGATCGAGCGAGAGAACGCCTTTTGCCCCTGAAACCGGAAACGAGCCACGGCGTAGGCACCGGGTACGCTGAACAGTAGCGTGATGAACACGGTCAGCACCGAAACATAGAAAGACGTCCAAAGATAGGTGCCGAAATTGAAGTCGCGGAACAATTCAGTGTAGCTGCGGAACAGGGCGGTTCCCTGGGTTAGGTCCACCGAGAAATCCAGCGGGTTCTGCAACAATGCTTGCTGGGATTTCAGGCTGGTCATCACCATCACGTAGAAGGGGATGATCACGATCGCCGTGAAAAAGATATAGCCGAAACCGGTGCAGAACCGGATCACCGCGTCCTCGTATTCATGGCGGGTGAGCTCACCGATCGGTGTTTCCTTCAAAATCGCCGCCATCGACAGATGCATCACGACGGCAATACCGATCACAGTTACCAGCACGGCCTGCGTTGACGTGTCAGAGCCAATCAGAACCGGGCCAAATCCGGTGAGGCTGGACAGGCCCAACAGTGCTGAGATGCCCAGACGCGCGGGCGCGCGCTGTAGCGGGAACCGGACATATACGAGACCCGCCAACGCGCCCCATATCAGGCTCAGCAAGACCTGCGGCCGGAATGCGTCGCCTGTTGAGAACGACATGGTGATGGCGGCGGTGGTTGCGATCACCACCATCCAGAGCGCGCCCAGAACCGGGCCGGTAACATACCCTTTTCGCATCACAGACCCTCCTCTCGGCTGATGAAGCGGAAGAAGACAAAGCTGAAGGCAATCAGGCACATCAGGATCACCACGGCCACCGCCGCCCCTGCCCCGATGTTCGAGATCGCAAAGGCTTGTTCATAGACATTCACAGTCAGCGTGCGGGTGCCCGCATTGCCGCCGGTCAGCAAGAAGATGTCGTCGAATTTGTTGAACGTCCAAATGAAGCGCAGAAGGAACAGCACTGACAGAATGCCCAACAGTTGTGGGATGCTCAGCAGCCAGAACTTCTGGAACGGCGAGGCCCCGTCCATATCCGCCGCCTCGTACATGCTGCTGTCGATGGATTGCATTCGCGCCAGAATGAACAGGAAGGACAGCGGGAAGTAGCGCCAGATTTCGAACACTGTCACCATGATCAACGCCAAGGGGCGTTCGCCGAAAAAGTTGATCGGTTCACTGCTCAGCCCCATTTGAACCAACAGTGCATTGGCTGAGCCTGAGAACGGATCAAACAATGTAACCCAAGTGAACGCCACCGCGATCACCGGAGCGACATACGGGAACAGGTAGAGACCGCGTATGAACCCTTGGCCGCGGAAACTTTTGTTAAGCAGCAGGGCCGCGAACAACCCCATGACCAATGCCCCGATGGTTCCGAAGACGGTGTAGAACAGCGTCACCCAGAGCACGCCCCAGAACTCTGCCCCATCGAAGACACGGGCGTAGTTTTCCAGGCTGAATTCGAGGTTTGTCAGCACATTGGGGCCGCTGCCTGTGACACCAGGTTCCGACCCTTCGACCAACTCTTCGAACGCGTCAGGGTCGCCGTCAACGGTTACCGGAATACGAATTCTCTCGCGTTGGCCGCCATCCAAGATACCAAAATCGCAGAACAGGTCTTGCCCGTCCAGCACACACGGTTCCGCGATTTCATCAGTGGGTGTCATGCCCTCAGGCAGCACATCACTCAGAGTGACGCCGCCAATAGCAATCTCCTGACTGGAATTGCGCAGGCGATACTCGATCCGCAGATCATCGCCCGATCCACGCAAGCTTTCTCGGACAACCGGCGCAGGTGGGCGCAGGTCGGACAGGGTAAAAGGCTTGAAGCTGATCCAGATGATCGCCAGCAGCGGCAGGATCACAACAAGAGACACGCTTATCACGGTCGGAGCCAGCAATGCCCAAGCCAGGCGCGCTTCGCGCTTGGCAAGAGCCCCGGTTCCGGTCGGTGGGGTGGCCGAAGACATAAGAGACCTCAGAGGGTTGGGTGCAGCGGCGAAAATGCCGCTGCAGTTGCCGGTTGAGACAGAGTTTTACTGAACCTTGGCAAGCTCTTCGTTCATGGCTGCGACTGCGGCAGCAGCGTCAATCTCATCGTCGATATATTGACGAACGACACGGTTGATGGCCTGAGAGTTGATCATCTTCGACGCCAGAGAGAGCTGCCCGTCGGTTACACCCCAGCGCTGCGCGACATCCAAACCTCCGACGATCTCATCAATCATGGCCTGATCGTACAGTTCACCCAAAGGTGCTTTGCGATCCACACCTACCGGCAGTTCCGCCCAAGCGTCGGCAAAAGCTGTTGGATTGTCAGCATTTCCGCGACGTACCGGAAACTTGCCTTCGGGTGCGATGGCCAGAGTTTGCGTATAACCGTCATCCATCGCGAACTTCACAAAGTCCATCGCAGCGTCGGTATCGGCATCACTGGTGATCCCGAAATACCGCACGTCACCCCAGGCTGCACCGTCTGGATTGGATGGACCGGAGAAATTGGTGACGATCCCCGTTTTGGTTGCCAGCTCGCTCGACGTCGGGTCGTCGGAAATGGTCGGCGGGGCGCTGTCACGCAGACCGGCCAGTTCGTCCAAAATGAACGGCGACCAGATGATCATTGCGGCCTTGCCATCGAAGTACAGCTCGCGGGACTGCTTCCAATACAGCTCACCGGGGGGCGACGCTTTCGAGATCGCCTTATAGAAGTCCAGGACCTCGGTGGTTTTGGCTTCGTCCAATGCTTGGAAGCCGTCCGGGCCTACAGGGCTAACGCCGTTGGCAAGGAACACATGTTCCAGAACCTGGCTCATGAAATTCTCATCAACCTTGGTCGCGGCAACAAATCCGTACATCTCTGGCGGGTTGTGCAGTTTCTCCAAAGCAGCCAAAACGTTGGCGAATGAACTCGGGGCATCCAGTCCGGCTTCGTCGAACAGATCCTTGCGATATACGACCATCTGTGTCCAACCATCGACTGGCACGGATGCGGTTTCATCGTTGAAGGCTGCCATAGTCAGCGCACCGGGCGCGAAGGTATCGGCCCCCAGCTCTTCGATCACTTCGGTTGCGGCTTCGGTGTCCAGAATACCCGCTTCTGCCCAAGGCAAGGCGTATTGCAGCGGATGGTAGACCACGTCCGGCAAATCTCCGGCCGCGAAGGCCGCAGTAGCACGAGTGCCCAGGTCTGTTTCGGTTACCGGGATGACCTCAACTGTGGTGCCAGTTTCGGCTTTAAATTGATCCGCCATTTCCTGCTGCTTCGCCAAGCGTTCAGGCTGTTCCTCGGTCGTCCAAAAGCGAATTGTATCTGCTTGCGCAGATACCGCCGTCAAGACAATCGCGAGTGATGTTCCAAGCAGCAATCGAGATGCATTTGGTGAATGTTTCATAGGCGGTCTCCTCCCCGGTTATGATCATTGGAATTTCGTATTTTTTGCGCCAGCTCTTCAGGCGTCAGCCTTGGTGGCCCGTCAGATTTCCGTTCAATAAGAACTGCTTCTCTGATTTCGCGTAGATTTTTTGGTTCTTCACCTCTGGTCTGGCGTATGAGTAATGTAGCAAGACGCTCACCAGCACGCTGCGAGTCCACACTAAAGGTCGTCAGTCCTGGATTGACGTATTGGCATTCGGGAATGCCGTCATATCCAAGGATTGAAACGTCTTTTCCGATTTCAAGGCCAAGCTCAGCGCAAACTGGATAACACCCTAAAGCAGCTAAGTCGGTCGCAAACACGATCGCGGTTGGCGGGTGTTCCAAATTTAACAGCGCCCGCGCTTCGATCGCCCCTTCTTCGCGTGTCCGCGCACCTTCCCGGATCAATTCGGGATCATCCCGCAATCCCGCAACTTTTTGACCTTCGAGATACCCGTCGCGGCGCAGGTGGCTGTAGTTGAACTTCGGATCACTGCCAACATACCCGATACGAGCATGACCAAAATTGACCAAGCGAACGACCGCATTCCGGATTGCCGTTTCACCCGATATGTCAAACCAAGACATATCATCCATAGGATTCGATCGGCCATAATCTGTCCTCCCGTAAAGAATAAACGGGACCTGCAATTCTCTTAAATACTTTACCCGTGCGTCGTCCACTTCGGTCCGGGGCAAAATGAAACCATCTGCCTTGCGTTCTTCGACAAGACGTCCCAACACATTGAGCATATCTTTCCCGGACTTTGCCGTGGAAATTGTCATTGTCCAGTCCGACGCGCTGGCTGCTTCGCAAGCGCCTGCCAGAAAATCCTGAAGAAACGGGTTGTGCTGGTCCGGTTCTTCGCTGTTGATGACCATCGCAATAGCGCGAACTTTTCCTGTTCGAATAGCCTGCGCGTGACTGAGCGGGCGATAGCCCATCTTTCTTGCCGTGACCGCAACTCTCTTTCGCGTGACTTCTGAGATGTCTGAATACCCGTTCAATGCGCGCGATACCGTGCTCTTTGAAAGCCCGAGATGATCCGCCAATTCGTCGAGTTTCACCCGCCGTGGCGGTGAGGGGTTCCTAGACTGAGATTGGCGATTTTGCAGATTGGGATTCGTTGTCATCCTACTACTTGTTCGCTCCGAAACCGGTTTCGGCAACAAAAAAGTCGAACGACCTCTCAGGTGACTTGTTTGAAACGTTAAACGTACTGTGTTCCGACGTTCACGCCGCCATCCCGACGCTTCGGTGAGTTGACAAAATCCAGCCTGCCCCGGCGAGCATTCCAGTGGCACGCAATGGTCGCTCCGGCTCGGAAATCTGGACCAGGGTTATTCACCATCCGCATTCGTACACGCGGCTTTAGGCAATCATCTTGGGCGCGTTATTTACACTCGCTCCCTGCTCCCACATGTGTCGCTAAACCAAACTGTCTGCGAGAGTATGAAATGCGGGCGGCGTGTTGGTTGACGACGCAAAGGTCAAACTCAACTGATGTCCAACGTTGGGGTTGCCTTCCGATGTCGAACGTTCATCCCGATTCTGGTCCAACTGTGACGGTTGGGTCAGGTTCGTGTGAGGTCCAACAGTAAATGTGGAACGTCACTGATATTTGACTCAAACGACTTCCAAAACCTCAACAACTGGGTAAATCGCGTCACGCAATTCCGACCCAAACGTCAAGCATTTCTGACCCAAAACGAGGAGCTAACCGTCATCGAAGGTGCAGGAATACTCCCAAAGACGCTGTATGACACGTTCGTACCAGTCTCAGTTATCCGCCTCAAGCAATGCTCTCTTTGCAAGGCCGACAAAGACTCTAGTAAAGACCTGCGACTTTTGCCCTCAGTTTGATCAGTGATGCTACGGTGTCGATTTTGGGCGTTGAGATCCCTGTAAGTTGCCCCAGTTCTTGCACCGAAGTGACCAAGGCATCAATTTCCATCGGTCGGCGCAACTCCAGATCCTGCCACATTGAGGTTTTGTGCGCACCGACAGCCGCTCCGCCGTCGAGGCGTTTTTCAACATCTATCGGGAATTTTACGCCAAGATTTTCACCGACTTCTTGAGCCTCGAGCATCATTCCGCGTGCTACCGAGCGCGTGCCTTCGTCGGCACACAGGACATCAAGTGTTGAGTGGGTAAGAGCGGAAATCGGGTTGAACGACAAGTTACCCCACAGTTTCAACCAAATTTCATCCCGGATTCTTGGTCTGACGGGCGCACGCAGTCCGGCGGCGGATAGCGCAGCCGAAAGCTTGGCAGTACGGTCTGATTTAGCACCATCGGGCTCGCCCAACGAAAAACGATTGCCTTCGATATGCTTGATTGATCCAGGAGCTATGACCTCGGCGGCAGGATAAACAACACATCCGAGGACGCGATCTGGTCCAAAACCGTCCCACTGCACATTTCCCGGATCGACTGACGCCAACCTCGTCCCCTCGTACGGGCCGCCCAGTTTGTGGAAGTACCACCAGGGCACGCCGTTCACTCCACTTACTACGGTTGTCTCGTCTGCAATCAACGGCTGCATTGAGTCTACGACTGCCGGGACAGAATGCGCTTTCAGTGTGATGAAGACGTAGTCTTGTGGCCCGAGATCGGCAGCATTGTCTGAAGCGCGTATTGGAACGCTAACCGGATCCTGCCCTTCCTCAAACAGGGTCAGTCCTTTTTCCTGCATTGCCGCCAAATGGGGGCCACGCGCGACGACACTGACTTCTGTGTCGGTCTGTGCAAGTTTCGCGGCAACGTAACCTCCGATAGCTCCGGCACCAAAGATACAAACTTTCATGTGTCTAAGCCTTTGCCAGTCCCAATTTAGCAGCTAGTCCGATCCTTTGTATCTTGCCAGTCGCGCCTTTTGGAATTTCTTCAAGAACAACCACCGAAGTCGGCACCTTGAATTTTGCGAGCCGCGCGCCGACAAAAGCCCTGACCTCCTGACCTTGGATCGTCGCGCCTTCAGAAAGCACCACAGCTGCCGCCATGTCTTCACCCAGTTTTTCGTGTGGAACGGCAAAACAAACTGCCTGAGCGACTTCTGGGTGGCTTAAGAGTACAGCGTCAACCTCAAGTGGACTGATTTTCTCTCCGCCGCGATTGATAAGCTCCTTAAGACGACCGGTCAGTCGCAGATAATTCTCTTCGTCGAATGAACCCTGGTCGCCAGTGCGAAACCAAGTTTTTCCGTCCACTTCAAAGAAGTTGTCGGAATTTGCCTGCGGGTTGCTTTCGTATCCCGGTGTCACGTTCGGACCGCTGATAACGATTTCTCCGACGTCCCGCGAAGAGATCAGAACATTTTCATTCTCGTCTGCAATTCTGACTTCGGGGCCTGCTGCTATTCCAACAGATCCGGGTTTTTGCGTTTGGGGAGTAAGCGGGTTGCAACACATTTGATGTGTCGCCTCAGTCATACCGTAGGCTTCGATGACGGGCGCATTAAAAGTTGCCACCAACTCTTCCATTACCGGGCCCGGCAACGAAGCAGAAGAAGACCGAAGAAAGCGCAACCGCGATTGCTCAATGATCGATTGGTTTCGTGCAGCTCGGGCAAGAATAGTTTGATGCATTGTCGGAACTGCGGTGTACCAGGTCGGATCAACTTCAGCGACTTGAGAGAAAAAGCTAAGAGCGTTGAACCCGGGCGCGCAGCTAATTTGAGATCCAGCACCTAAAGACGCGGCAACAGCCGCAATCAACCCGTGGATATGAAACAGCGGCATAATACTCAGACAGCGATCATCGATTGTCAGTTTCAAAGACGAAGCCACATTTCGCGCGGATGCGTAGATATTAGCCTGCGTCAAAGGGACGATCTTGGGACGCGACGTTGTTCCTGACGTGTGCAGTATCAGGGCGACATCATCTTCACGCGGTGCGGATGTGTCAGCCGTACCAATTGGGTCACAGGGCAAAATGGAAAACTGACCGGCCGAATGTAAGCGATCGTGAGAGGCCCTCAAGATAGCGATGCCAAGGTCCCTAGCAGCTTTTACGGCAGGTCCATCGTCGTTCTCGTTTACAAGAAGGGCCTTGGCCTTCAGATCTTTGAGGTAGAAAACGTATTCTTCGTAAGTGTACGCCGGGTTCAAAGGTGCCGTCGTCGCCACTTGGGCGACGGATATGAAGGCCGTCGCCATTTCGGGGCCATTGGGCAACACAATTGCCACTCGGTCGCCGCGACCTACTCCGATCTGATGAAGATCTTTTTTGACCTTTGCGCAAAGCTCTCGCAGCCCGAGGTAGTTCAACCAAGATCGACCTGGGGCACCGATAGCATTTGCGGTACCAGAATGGGGTGCGATCAATTCGGCAACTAAGTGGGGCATCTGGGATCCGTTTACAAAAGCGTTGGCCTATTTCGCGGAGAGGGTTCGGTCTGGGTGCTAAGTTACCCTGACAGTTAGGCTACCCAATTTGTCGACCGACAGCACCAATACATCGCCGCGGTTTACTGGACCAACTCCAGAGGGCGTGCCAGACAGGATAACGTCACCGGCGGCAAGTTCGAAGTAATCGCTTAAGTAAGAGATCATTTCGGGGACTTTCCAGATCATCTGGTTCAAATCACCTTCCTGCCGAGTTTCTCCGTTTACCGATAGGCGAATTGCGCCTTCGTCGAGTGGCCCAACATCTTCTGCTTTATGCACCGGTCCGCATGGAGCTGAGCGCTCAAATGCCTTCCCGATTTCCCAAGGACGACCCATTTTCTTCATTTCGCCCTGTAGATCTCGACGGGTCATATCCAGTGAAAGCCCGTAGCCGTAGACGTGATCCAGAGCATCTTGCACAGAAATTTTCGTGCCGCCGGATTTAAGCGCCACATACATTTCAGCTTCATGATGTACGTCCGAGCTGTGAGCCGGATATGGAAATTCTCCGGATGGATCGAGGTTGTCAGGGTTCTTTTGGAAGAAAAATGGGGGTTCACGATTTGGGTCGTGGCCCATTTCTATGGCGTGCGCCGCGTAGTTTCGACCAATGCAATAAACCCGACGTACCGGGAATATGCCACCGCCTTCTACCGGTATTTCGTGAACCTTCACCGCGGGAATTACAAGATCGTGCATCGCTATCCTCCTGAACACATCGTTGCCAAAGATCGGGTTGCCAATCTGTGGCCTTGTTCCGATCGATGCTGTGCCACACCCGAAAAGACGTAGCTCTTGTCTCAGTCATCGCCAATGTGACCGTCGATTTGCAAGAGGTTCAGCCGCTGCTTAGCCCAACCATTTCCCAAATTGGTCGGGCGCTAGTTTAGTGGTCGGCCTCAAGACTAGCTGGCAACACGCGGGAGTAAACGGACCTCAGATGCGCCAACATGGCCTGCGCCGCCTGTTCTCCGTCTCCACTCGATATCGCCGACAGGATTAAGTCATGCTCTCGAAAGCTGGAATAATCATCGGGGGGTTTATAGGTTTTACGAGGTTGTCCCCACACAATGGACCTTCGAACGGAATTCAGAGTCTCGAAGAAGTACAGGAAAAGCTGGTTACGAGTTGCCCGGGCGATCGCGTGATGCAAATTATTGTCCCATGCTTCATATGTGCGCCAGTCTTCTGCGGCTCGGCACCTCTCAACGCAGAGCCTCATTTGCTCGCGGTCCGAACGCGTAGAATGAAGCGCGGCAAGGCGGCTAAGCTGCGGCTCGATGGTAAACCGAACACCCACAACCTGTTCAGGCTTAATCTGTGCACCCAAATAGGTCACGTCCGTCAGATTTAGAACCGGTCGGGCACCAACGAACGTGCCCCGACCCACATGCCGCCAGATAAGGCCCTGCGCCTCTAGTTCGGCCAATACGCGCCTCAGCTGATTTCTGGTTGTGCCTAGCCATTGGCACAGTTCCCTTTCAGGTGGAAGTCTATCGTTGTGCCGGTATCCCGCATTGTCGATCAGGTCCCGGACACGTTGCGAAAGTTCTGAAGGCTCACTCACATTGCCACCCAATTTGCTGATTGGTTGATTGATTGAAACGCCAAGTCGGCAAAAACTCAAGGGCAAGTGACAACCAAATCTGAGTCGCCGGCCAAGATCGGTGACCTAAGTGGGCGCCAGAATGTAGGAGGAGAGCCGAGTGCGTTTAGCGACTGTTTCAGTAGATAGCCACGCCGTTTGCGTCGCATTTCTTGCTAACGGAAGCAGGTTGGATGTTTCGCGTGCGATTAAGATGCTCATACCGGATACGGCTCTTGATGTAAGCACGATGCAGCTGATTATCGAAGGTGGTCAAACCGCGCTGGAGGCGTTGAGTGCCGCTGTTGCCGCGGGTGAGGCAGGCGAACTCAAGGACTTGCTCGTCCCCGAAGACGCGCCTCTTCTGTCGCCCATTCCCACGCCACGTAAGAACGTTTTCTGCGTGGGGCGAAACTACGCCGAGCACATCGCAGAAGGCGAACGGGCACAAAAAGAGAAAATCGGCATCACCGAACATCCGGTTTTCTTTACCAAGCCGCCGACCTCGGTCGTTGCACCAGACGCCGACATCCTACTTTTTCCTTCGGTGTCGCAGTCCATCGACTACGAAGTCGAGTTGGCAGTCGTGATAGGGAAGCGCGGGCGTAACATCACCAAGGCAGATGCGTTTAATCATGTCTTTGGGTATTCTATTCTGAACGACATAACCGCCCGTGACATACAGCGCCGCCATGGCGGCCAGTACTTCAAAGGCAAAGGGCTTGATGGATCTTGCCCAATTGGTCCCTACATCGTGACCGCCGATGCCATCCGCGATCCGCAAGCTCTGTCGATCGGACTGACAGTAAACGGTGAGCAGCGCCAAAACGGGATGACGTCGGACATGATATTCGACATTCCAACGTTGATCACATCCTTGTCAGAAGGCCTGACACTAGAACCAGGAGACATCATTGCGACAGGTACGCCATCAGGCGTCGGATACGCAATGGAACCGCCGCAGTTTTTGAAAAACGGGGACGTCGTAGTTTGCGAGGTTTCCGAAATCGGCACGCTAAGGAACACAGTGCGCGCCGTATAATGGCTCCTACGCAGCAATCGCTGTGAGGCGTCAACATTCAAGGGAGGAAGACTACAATGATGAACAGAAGGACTTTCACAGCGTCCCTGCTTACTGCTGTTCCGGTAGCAGGAGCACTAGGAACAATGGGTTTTGCGCAAGACTTGCGTGAAATCACCTTCGTGCAACCAAGCCCTTCGGCAATCAACTCATTTCCTGTGTTTGTCGCCATTGGCGAAGGGTACTTCGCAGATGAAGGATTGAACGTGACGGTCGAGGCGATCAACGGCTCAGGCGCCGTGCTTCAGGCATTGTCTGCTGGGCAAGCGCATTTCGGTCGCCCGGGACCCGGGCCTCTGATTGCAGCGCGGTCGCGCGATGTGGATGCCGTACATATCTACAACGTTGCGGCACGCAGCAACTTCGGCATCGCGGTGCCGGAAGACTCTGAAGTCCAAAGCGTTGAGGAACTGCGCGGAAAGGTCATCGGAACCGGCACCGCAGACGGTGCCGAAGTGGGTTTTGCACGAAACGTCTTGACCGGTGCAGGTATGAAAGAAGGTGAGGATTTCACATTTCTTACCGTTGGCGACGGCGGCCCGGCGACAGCAGCTTTCTTGAACGGCGAAATCGACGCTTATTCTGCTTCGACGGCAGATACAGCAATCCTGAACCAGCGCGGAATGAAGGTGCGTGACATCACGCCTGCGGAATTTGGGCGTTTCTTCGGAAACGGTATCGCCACAATGGCTGACACAATCGCCAACGATCGCGAATTGGTCGAGGCCTGGAGCCGCGCGTTCGCACGTGGCCATGCCTTTGCTCTCGATGATGCCAACCGAGAAGCTGTGCTGAAGCATCTGGCGGACGGCAATCCGCAGGAAGGCGAAGACAAGGAATTCCAGGCAGCGCTGTTCGATGCCGTACGCTCGAAAACCATAGCTGCGGATCCAAGCAATGGTCTGGGATGGTACCCCGCCGAGGTTTGGCAAGAATGGCAAGACGCACTTGTCGCAGGGGGCGAAATTCCGGGACCGCTTGATGACTTGAGCGCCGCCTGGACCAATGAATTTGCCGCCATTGGCAACGAGGCCGCCAGCAAATGAACGCTGCAGCCGCACAAGAGTTTTCCGGCGCGCCTTTGGGCACGCCGGTCTACGAATTGACCCATTTAAGCAAGACCTATGCCCGTAATCTTGTTGTTGCACTTGAGGACATTAATCTGACGCTACGGAAAGGAAGCTTCACTTCTGTCATTGGGTCCAGCGGGTGCGGGAAATCCACACTGCTCAAGATCATGGCGGGTCTGATCCCTCCCACCAAAGGGCGTGTGATCCTACAAGGTCTGCCAGTGACCGGTCCCCGTCGAGACATTGGTATGATGTTCCAACAGGCAACACTATTTCCCTGGAAAACGGCAGTGGAAAACATCGTGTTGCCAATCGAGATCCGCGACGGAAAGGCAGCCGCCAAGCAAGCAATGGGCAAGGCTCACGAACTTTTGGACATCGTGGGTTTGAAGGGGTTCGAAAACGTATACCCGAACGAATTGTCGGGCGGCATGGCTCAACGCGCCTCAATCTGCCGTATGCTGATCACAGAACCAGCTGTGCTTTTGTTAGACGAACCATTCAGCGCGCTGGACGAGCTGTCACGCGACATGATGAATATGGAACTGCAGCGGATTTGCCATGAACAAGATGCGACTGCTTTTCTTGTTACGCACTCTATTCAGGAAGCCGTGATCTTGTCCGACGAAATTGTCGTTTTGAAACCACGCCCGGGCAGGATTGCCGAAATTGTAAAGGTCGACCTGCCACGCCCACGCACGTTGGATATGATGACCACGCCCAAGTTTGGCGCTATTGTAGACTACATTCGCGGCCTCCTGGATAAGGGAGAAGAAATGTGAGCGACGTTCATAACTACTCACCTACCCTAAAAGACGCCGACACCGCAGAAGACACGGTATGGGAACAAAAAGTTCACTTTATCGACTCGGTCCCACGCTGGCTGGCGATGACCTTTGTCTTCGTGGTTTTCGTCGGCACTTGGCAAATTGTTACGAGCCTTAAGCTGGTTTCCCCAATCATTCTGCCTACACCGTTGGAAACCCTGAAAGATATGATCTTCGTGGGTCAAAATCTATTGACTGGCGGCTACATGCTTGGGGCGCTGTGGATCACAATCAAAGAAGTTATCTATGGTTTTGCACTGGCAATCGCGATCGGTTTTTCGCTGGGCGTATTGGTGGGGGAAACGGCATTTGGTGAAAAGGCAGTGATGCCTTACCTAGTGGCGATAGATACCATGCCAAAGGTGGCATTTGCCCCACTCTTTGTAGCGTGGTTGGGCTTTGGTATTGAATCAAAGGTCGCGCTTGCTGCCTTTATCGCGACATTTCCAATCGTGGTTGGTACTGCGGCTGGGCTTCACGCCGCCGATGAAAACGCGCGTATGCTTTTCAAGACGATGGGCGCAAGTCGGATGCAGACATTGTTCAAGATGAAACTGCCGACTGGCCTGCCGCAGATTTTTACGGGCCTTAAGATCGGAGCAGTCGGCGTAATGGCTGGTGCGATCACAGGAGAATTCCTGGGCGGTGGCAAGGGATTTGGCGAACTTATCCGAGTTGCGGCCTCGCAGCTCAACACGCCGCGCGTCTTCTCGTTGATCCTGTATCTCAGCCTTGTTGGTCTGGTGGTTTTTGCGTCGGTGGTTTGGACACAGCGTAAATTGGTGTTCTGGCACAAAGAACAGGTGGGAAGAGATGACTTCTGAGCCTGTGAAAATAGACTGCCACACCCTGCGTGAATTTGTGGCGGTCGCACTCGAAACTCGAGGTGTGCCAAAAACAGATGCGGACAAGGTGGCCTCGACGATGGTTGAGGCCGACATTTATGGCTATGGCACGCACGGTGTTTTTCGCCTGCGACAGTACCTAGCCCGGCTGGCGGGAGGCGGCTCCAATCCTACGCCAAAAGTCACAGTAGTACATGAGACCGTTGCAACCGCTTTGATCGACGGAGATGACGGCCTCGGCCATCTGGCTATGTCGGCGGCTCGGGATCTTGCAATTGAAAAGGCAAAAGAGGCCGGCATCGGATGGGTTGGTGTTCGGCGCGGCAATCATGCGGGACCACTGGCACTTTATGTACGTCCACAAGCCGAGGCAGGGCTGCTTGGTATGGCCGCGGCAGTGGGCAGCGCGAACCACGTCCCGCCCTATGGCGGTAGCGACTTGCTTCTTGGTACCAATCCCATTGCTTTTTCCGCCCCCGTCGATGGCCCCGACCCGTTTGTGTTTGATATGGCGACGACCGTAGCGGCGATGGGTAAGATCAAAACCCTGTTGCAGCAAGGCAAGCCTATGCCCGAAGGCTGGATGGTTGGGCGTGATGGAAACCCATTGACGGACCCCGCCCTCAAGTCAGAAGGGTTTCTTTTGCCGATCGGCGGTCCGAAAGGGTTCGGTCTTTCGGTGGCTATCGGGTTGATGGCCGGGGTCTTGAACGGCGCGGCCTTCGGCTCTGATGTGGTTAACTTCACCTCAGACACAACGTCGTCCACGAACACAGGGCAATTTGTAATGGCGCTTGATCCGGCAGCTTTTGGATTGGACAAAGACTTTGCTTCTAACGCAGCCCGCGTGTTTTCTGAAATGCGTGCATCTCCCCCCCTGCCTGGTCATGATCCCGTGCGCCTGCCGGGCGAAGGCAAAACGGGTGCCGCTGAGGCTCGCCGCAAAGACGGCGTTAGGCTCAACCCGGCCCTATGCCGGGACCTCAACAAACTTGCCTTGGACTGTGGGCTGACGCCCCCGTTTCTTGGTCTAAAGACTGACTAGCGGCGTATCCGAGGGTAGCTGACAGGCGCATTCGACCAGTCTTTAACTAAGCGTCTCATCCTCAGCCTCCAGCGCTTTCACAAGGGCCGAAAGTTTGTTCATCATGTGAAGTTTCATGGACTTTCCAAGCCCATCTGCATCTCGGTCCCTGAGCAACTCCATCATGGCTTCATGTTCGTCAATGGCCTGTGCCCAGCGCTCGTCCGACAAGTTGGCCATAAAACGTGCGCGGCGGACCCGTGCGGCCAACAGCTTGTGGTGGCTTTCAAGGATATCGTTTCGCGCTCCACGTATCAGTGCCTGATGAATGTCCTGATTGGCCTTAAAATATGCCTGTCGGTCATGTGAACTATAGGCTTTCAGCATATCGGCGTGGCGACTTTCGATTAGTTCAATTTCAGCGGAATCCATGTGCTGACATGCCAACTCTCCCGCCAGTTGCTCAAGCGTCGCAAGCACTGGAAACGTATTCTCCAATTCCTCTCGCGTGACACTTGCGACGCGGGCCCCCCGGTTGGCTTGAAGTACCACAAAGCCTTCTGATGCAAGCACCTTTAAAGCTTCTCGCAAAGGTGTCCGAGAGACTCCCAACGAGTCGCAAAGCTGTTTCTCGGGCACTTTTTCACCCGGCTTTAAAACATCTTCGACAACCAGGTTACGCAGCCTTTCGACTAATTCTTCGTGAAGGGTCGGGCGATTAATGCTGTCCGTCAGGTTCATTTCCATTTCCTAAACATCAAGAACCATATCCAAGAGGCGCGCGACGTGCACAGCTTGATGCTGCGTACCTTCCGCGATTTGATGGCGGCAAGATGTCCCGTCTGCCACGATAACTGCATCTCCGGGCGCTGCTTCCAATGCCGGGAACAAGTCGAGTTGTGCCATCTTTATCGAAACATCGATAGTGTCGGGCGAATATCCAAATGCTCCTGCCATGCCACAACAACTGCTTTCAATCATGTGAACTTGTGCCCCTGGAATACGCTTCAATAGGTCAAGCATCGGTGTGACAGCATCGTGTGCCTTCTGGTGGCAATGCCCATGCAAATAGATCGGGCGATCCAACGGCTTCAGGGGCAAGTCCGGCTGATCGGCTAGAAATTCCTCAAAGGTACACGTTGCGTTCGACAACATCTCCGTTTCCGGCCCCGGGCAAAGCGCCAAAAATTCATCCCGGAACGTGAGGATAGAGGAAGGTTCGAGCCCGACTACTGGAACACCTTTTGCAACCGCCTCTCGCGTCGCGTAAATCACGCGTTGTGCCTCGTGTCGCGCTTCGTCCACGCACCCCATAGCCAAGAGAGTACGTCCGCAATCCAAGGCCCTGTCAGATTGATCGTCTCGCGCCACGGCCACCCGAAGTCCTTTTGCCCGCAAAACCCGGACAGCGGCGCGTAAATTTTCCGGTTCGAAATACCGGTTGAACACATCAGCAAACAGCAACACCTGCGGATCATTGTCCTGAGCCTCGACATCACGGAACGGAGCAGAAGACCACACTGGCAGATCGCGTCGCGCTGAAATACCAGTCGGCCCCTCCAATAGCTTACGCGAGAGTCCAATTTTGTTTCGTAAATTTACAAGCCACGCGACTTTCGCGGCTTTTGGCGCATATCGGGGCAGGTAAGCTATCAATTTGTCTGCCAACGTCAGCCCATCTTTTTTACGCTTTGCTGACAATACTTCGATTTTCATTCGCGCCATGTCGACGCCAGTCGGACATTCCCGAGCGCAAGCTTTGCAGGACACACAGTACTTCATTGTGTCCAACATGGCATCAGACGACAAACCGCCCGGCATCTGCCCGCTGATGGCAAACCGCAACGAATTTGCCCGCCCACGTGTAGCGTCTCGCTCGTCTCGGGTCGCTCGGAAAGAAGGGCACATAACGCCGCCCTTGAGCTTGCGACATGCACCATTATTGTTGCACATCTCGACGGCGCCCTGAAACCCTCCTCCGGCACCCGGCCAAGCAGACCAGTCCAGCGTCGTTTCGAATTCAGGAACCGAATAGTCCTGGCTGTAGCGGAACAGTCGGCGGTCATCCATGGCGGGCGCGTTCACGATCTTGCCGGGATTCATTACCCCGTTAGGATCAAACCGTTTCTTAACCTGTTCAAACGCAGAAACGATACGCTTACCGAACATCTTTTCATGAAATTCTGATCGTACGATCCCGTCACCATGTTCACCTGAATGAGATCCTTTATACTTTTTGACCAGATCAAATGTTTCTTCGGCGATCGCCCTCATTGTCCGGACGTCTTTGTCTTGCCGCATGTTCAGCACAGGGCGCACGTGCAAACACCCCACCGCGGCATGCGCATACCATGTTCCCCTTGTGCCATGCCGGGCAAATATTTCGGTTAGGCCAGCGGTGTAATCGGCGAGGTCGGGCAAAGGGACGGCGCAATCTTCGACAAAAGAGATCGGTTTGCCTGCCTCTTTCATCGACATCATGACATTCAACCCGGATTTTCGGTACTCGGCGATAGCATTCTGCAAAGATTTGTCCGTAACAGAGACAACGCCGCCCCACCGATGTTCCGCACCGCTGAAAGCAAAACCGAGGTCTCCCATCAGTTGCGAAAGCTCGACCAGTTTTGCAGCATTGGCCTCGGCGCTGCCCTCGGCGAATTCCACCAGCAGCAGGGCTTCGGGATTGCCTTCAACAAATGCATTAATCGTTTCGCGAAACAATGGGATTTCACGCCCCAAGGCAATCATGGTGTCGTCGACCAACTCTACCGCCTGCGGGTTGAGTGTCACGATGTGCTGGGTGGCTTCCATGGCAGCACGGAATGTCGGGAAATGGCACACACCGGTAACTTTCGCGCCCGGTAGATGAGCCAGGCTTAATTCCAGTTCTGTGAAATAGGCCAATGTGCCTTCTGACCCCACCAACAAATGGGACATGTTGATGTCGTTACCTACGAGCGCGTCGATATTGTACCCGCCCACACGGCGCTGGACTTTAGGAAAACGAGCGTCAATTTCAGCAGCCTCGCGACGCCCAAGAGCGCGCATGTCACCAACAAGATCCGCATAATCGCCTGATGCGGCCGTATCAGCGCTGAACCGCGCTTCCGTGCCGTCAACCATGATTGCGTTTATCGCACGGACGTTGTCTCGCATGATCCCGTATCGCAGAGATTTTCCGCCTGAAGAATTGTTTGCCGCCATCCCCCCAAGAGTGCAGCGAGACGCTGTTGAGGGATCCACGGGAAACCACAGGCCATGCTGCTTCAACGCTTGGTTCAATTGATCCAGAACAACACCGGGCTGAACGCGCGCGATACGTTTCTCAACGTCTACGTCAAGAATACGATTCAAGTGTTTTGTGTTGTCCAGCACAACACCCTTATTGACCGTTTGCCCGCATTGCGACGTGCCGCCGCCGCGCGGCAGAACCGAACATCCTTCGTCCCGCGCAATGGACATCACGGCTTGGACATCTTCTGTGGACCGAGGGATCACCACAGCGTCCGGTATCATCTGATAGATTGAGGCATCGGTCGAGTATCGTGCAAGCGATGCCGGATCTGACATCACCTCTCCCCGAACATCAGACAACAGTCGGCGGTACAACGATCCATTCTCTACCATCAGGTTCGCCTTCCCTTCCCTGTACGCCTAATTAGACGCTTCACTTCATCGTTGACTGAATAATGAATTCATAATTAACTTTTGCAATAGGCAATAGCGCAACTTTTTTGGCACCAAGCGTAAGGATCAGTTCAAATGCGTCAGGCGGGTAGACACTTTTTGCAGATTCCTGGGCCAAGTGCTGTGCCAGATCGAATCCTGAGAGCCATAAGCACGCAGACCATTGATCATCGAGGACCGGATTTTGCTGAAGTGGGGAATAAGGCCCTAAATGGCATGAAGACGATTTTCAGGACAAAACAGAACGTCTTTATCTATCCTTCATCCGGCACCGGCGCATGGGAAGCCGCACTTGTGAACACGGTTTCGCCGGGCGAAAAAGTTCTGATGTTCGAAACAGGGCATTTCGCCTTCATGTGGTGCAACTTGGCTGGAAAACTAGGATTGCAACCAGAGCTGATTGAAGGAGATTGGCATGGCGGCGCTGACCCCAATCAAATTGAAGACCGTCTACGTGCAGACAAGCAACACGACATCAAGGCGGTTTGTGTCGTCCACAACGAAACGTCTACCGGGTCAGTCTCACCAATTGAGGAAGTGCGCAGGGCCATAGACGCAGCCAAACACCCTGCACTTCTAATCGTGGACTCCATCTCCGGCCTTGCGTCGATTGACTTTCGGTTCGATGACTGGGGGGTCGATGTGTGTGTCTCCGGCTCGCAAAAAGGACTGATGTTACCGCCTGGTCTGAGCTTCAACGCCGTGAGCGATCGGGCGCTAAAACACTCAAAATCCGTGACCACGCCGCGAAGTTACTGGGACTGGCAAGATATGGTCGGACCAAATCAGAATGGGTATTTCCCCTACACTCCCGGCACCAATCTTCTCTATGGATTGAATGAGGCCATAGACATGTTGCACGAGGAAGGGTTGGACAACGTTTTTGCCCGTCACGCCCGACACGGAGCCGCGACACGGGCTGCCGTGCTCGCCTGGGGTCTTGAGGTTTTGTGCACACATCAAGGTCAGGAATCGAGCGTCTTGACTGCGGTTAAGGTCCCAGAAGGTCACTCCGCCGATGCGTTTCGTGCTACGGCGCTTCAGCACTATGACATCTCACTAGGAAATGGTCTGTCCAAGGTAGCCGACAAGGTGTTCCGCATTGGTCATTTGGGCGATTTCAACGACCTAATGTTGATGGCTACCCTTTCTGGCGTAGAAATGGGGCTAACCAAGAGCGGTATGCCTCATAACGGAGGCGGCACTCAGGCTGCCTTGGAACATCTCAAGGCTGCGTAGCGTGGGACAGAGTTTCTTAAAACGCAACCAAACCACGACCCTTTGATCTGACAACCGCTCACTTCGAACTGCCTATTCATAAGGAGATTCACTATGACCCGTATGACGGCAAA
>NZ_JBXWOS010000024.1:0-60032 GCF_059611005.1 Ruegeria sp. CDSB117 | reverse complement strand
CTCAACGTGCTGTATTTGTTACCCTATCCAACCTTCAAAGGTCGCCACGTCTTTTGTGGCATCCGCCAGTCGATCCCTTCCAGCAGCATCGACAACTGCGCGGCGGTCACGCTGACCTTGCCGTCTTTGGCGGCCGGCCAAATAAAGCGACCTTTCTCCAGCCGCTTGGAGAACAGGCACGCACCCTGTTGATCCCACCAGATGACCTTGAGCAGATCACCACGCCGCCCTCGGAACACAAACAGATGGCCGGAATACGGGTCCAATTTCAAAACCTTCTCAGCCTGCGCGGCCAAGGTGTTAAACCCACGCCGCATGTCCGTGACGCCAGCAGCAAGCCAGACGCGCGTGTTGCTTGGTACCGGGATCAAGCTGTCAGACCTTGTACCAGGCTGACCACGGAGGTCAGCGCCGTCGGCCCTTCGACCAGAATGCGCCGACCATCTGACAAAGTAATGTCGACTCGGCTGGCCGACAGAGGGGCAGATGGAGGTGGCAGTGGCACGTCGATTGGCGCTGGTTCGAGGGCAACATCAGCCGCGATCTCAATCGGCAGAAATGTTGCTTCCTGTTCAGGCGCCGCAGCCTCTGGTGTAAAGCGCGGGTCCTTCAGCCATTTGAAAATAAGGTTCGCATTCACCGCATACCGCCGCGCAACCTGTGCCACCGACATCCCCGGCGTCGTTGCCTGCGCGCAAATCTCGCGCTTCTCTTCATCCGCCCAAAACCGCTTCTTCCGCTTGCTCATAGAATGCCTCATAGTGTCCACTATCAATGGTGGACACTTAGCCTCCGCAATTGGTTTGCGTTAGGTCAGGTTCAACGGACGCTCACTCTGGAGTAGACGTTCAACAAAACAGGACCCGACTGGTGCCCGTGAACCAGTACTTTTGATTTCGCGGCTCCTTTCCAATTAAGAGCTTCTCAAGATTTGGTCCCATTTTCAGGGGATACCTCGGCCTCATCCAGATCCAACACCGCGGGGTCGATCATGCGCTTGTCAGCGCTCATCTTGACAGAGTTTCGCATGGCCTTGCTTCGCCGCAGCAAGCGTCGGAAACTTGCCTCGTCGAGCATAAGCAGCGTCGACGGTGCCAATGCCCGCACGTTTACGCGACGCGGCCGTTTCAATAACATGGCCAATTGCCCGAACATTTCACCACGACCCAGCCGCGAGGTGTGCCGGCCGAGTTCCACTTCCACCGCCCCGGAAGCAATGAAGAATACACTCTGGGCGAATTCGTCTTTGGAAATGATGGTATCACCCGCGTTGGCATATCGGGTCCGCAGCGCCCGGCTGAGTTTCCTAAGCGAAGACTTGTCGAGATCGGAAAACAGTGGGAACTGCCTGACCAGATCCCGTCCTTTAAGAGTGATGTCCAACTTCGGACGCCCTTCAGTTAACGTACGTCGTGTCGCCACTTCCTGCATCAAAACAGAATAAAGTTCTTCGCCCACAAGGCCGTCTTCGCGCATGACCGCGTATTCACGTTCTTCAAGGCGCAGCGCGGTTCGCTGGATGAATCGTCGCTCTAACTTTTCGGCATAACCGGGAAATTGCAGTCGCAGGCCTTCAAGCGCCGTCTTAACCGCCTCGGATCGACGCGCCAACACTTCATCCAGCAATTCCGCAACCCGGCGGCCATGGATCCGGCGGATGCGGCCGCGGACGAACCCATCTAGGTCCTGCAGGATCAGACGTTGCATGAGCAATCTTTCGAACCTGTCCGTTGTGATACGCGTGAGTGGGAACGAAATTCGAAGCCGGTTGTGCAGAAACACGGCGATCCGAAAAGATCTGCCGTAAACGACCGACCGATTTGATGCGCGCTGATAGCCGATCCGTCCGCCAGTCCGTGCGCCTTCAATGAGCCGATCCGCATCGGACAAAATCTTCTCACTCAGAACCGATGACATGGTGCGTTCCCGCATCCTGGCCAATACAGAGTCCCGCTCTGCACCGGCCAGCGCAATAAGACCAAGCGTGACCCGGTCACGATCAAGGATCTGCGCGCTGTCCTCGGCGGCCTTTACCGCCTCGTCCAGGCGTTCACTAAACTGTTTGGCTTCGTTCCTGACGATATCGTGCGTCAGGTTATAGTTTTCTGCTGTGCGGGACACGTCCTCGCGAACCGATTGCAAGGCGACGGCGACCACCTGACGCGACAGGGCGGTATCAAGCGGAGAAAGCCTGTCGAGCCCCAGTTTTGTGATCACCATGCGCAAGGTTGTACCCTGAACAATCAGTGTAAACAGGGTAAAGCCAGTGGCCAGAATGCCGACCAGGCGCTTCGTCTCAAGCGGGATGTGTGTGCTTTCGGTGACTGCCAGAGCCAGAGCCAGCGTCACGGCACCACGCAGCCCACCCCACAGTATTGCGGTGCGATAGGGGCGTTCAACAGCGGGCGATAGTCCAATTGCTGTCAGCAATGGTAACAACCCGAACAGAATTGCCGCCCGCGCGAACATGGCGGCCAAAACCACCACAACCAGCAAGCCAAAATCAGACGGCCGCACCTCTTCCAGCAATCGCGGTATCAGCAATGCGGCCAGAATAAAAATCAGCGCGCCGGCCCAGTGTGCCAGAAGGTCCCAAACCTCTTGCAGATTTGTCCAGGCGACCGGTGACAAACGACCGGGGCCTGTGAGGTTGAGCGTAAGCCCCGCAGCCACCACCGCAATGACACCCGAAGCCCCAACGCTTTGTTCTGCAACGATATAGGCAAGGTATGGCAGCGCGATGGAAATGGAAATCTGCGCCATTTCCCAGCGGTCGACAAAAGCCATCGTCCAAACCGCCATGCGCGCCATGAGCCAACCAGTGAGTGCTCCGCCTGCGATCAACAGCGGAAACTGCCCCACGGCTTCACTTAGCAATGGATTGGGTCTTCCGAGCATGACAAAGCTCATGAATAACCCGAACAGAGCCACAGCAGCAGCATCGTTAAGAAGGCTTTCGCCCTCGATTATTCGTGACAGCCTGCGCGGTGCCGAAATCGACCGGAATATACTGACAACTGCCGAGGGATCCGTTGTTGACACAATGGCGCCGATCAACAGGCAGGCGGCCAGCGGCAGCGCACTTGCCCAACTCAGCGCATAGCCAATAGAGAGGGTCGCGACAATCACTGCCACAACGGCCATCATCAGGATGGGCATCCAGTCATCCAGCATCCTGCGCAGGTTCATGCCGAGTGTCGCCTGAAAGAGCAGCGTAGGCAGGAAAACATAGAGGAAGACGTCTGACCGGATCGGCAGATCTATGATCGCCTGCGCCCCCGGGTTCAATGCATCCGTCAGGTCTGTGTCGAGAAAGAACGTCGCGCCAAGCCCGATCACTATCCCCAGGACGGCGAGGATAACGCTGTAAGGCAGGCGCATTCGCGCGGCCAGCGGTTCCGCCACGCCGATGACAACAAAAAGAGAAGTGATGATGGTCGTAACGACGACGATATCCATAGTTTCGTATTACCTGAGAACTCGAGTAAGTGGAATCCACTCTTAAAGCCGGATCAAACACGTGGAATCAATATGCGCACCTTCGCTCGTCCAGTCTGGGCCGCCTACGAATGCAACCTATTGGCACTAGTCTCAATGGCTTCGGCAATAGCCAAGGTACCCGCGAGTTGGACGCCGAGGTACCGGACCTTACTGTCCATTTTGGCGGGGCCTAGCAAGAGCTGGACCGATCTAAGTTTGCCGGTTTTCTTGTAGATTTGGGTGATTTTTGTGCGCCTCATTGAATGGATTCCGTATGTGCTTGCTTCAACGCCGATCGATGAGACCCAGTCTCGAACAATCCGCGCATTTTGACGCGTTGAGATGTGGATTCTGCCAGGCCAAAGATATTCCGAACGGATCATGAGTTCATCTTTCATCCATTTCTGAACAGAGGCACAGGTGCCCTCGGATATCTCGAAGCGCACAGGTCTCTGTGTCTTGCTTTGCAGTAGGGAAGCGCGTTCCTTGATCTGCCCCGATGACATGACATCGACCCCCTTCATCTTCTCCAGATCACAGCTGCGAAGTTTGCTGTCGATGGCCATGTTGCAGAGTGCAAGATCGCGATGGTTGTCAGCAAGCTCAAGGCGAACAGGGATGCTTTGGTTTCAGTGGGCGCTTTTGACCCACGATACGTCCTTTGTTCCAGACTGGGCGAAGTGCGCGAATGGCAGGTAAGTTTGGTGTTTCCATGACTGATCCTCCGATCCGCCATGTCCACCCACAACGACAACCCGACATTGACGCGATCCAATAACACAGGATGCTGCGCAATCGACGAGCGGTGGTTTTGGCGCCGCCCGCGTATTCTTTGGGCCGTGACAACTGAGCGATTACGGTTGCTCCGGTTTGACTAAAACGCCCTCAGCCAATTGCGTACTTCCGCCACGATTCGGTGTATCCGCGCAATCTGCGCCGCGGACCCACCGAAGCCATCATTCTTCTTCTGCCATCCAATGTAACATTAGTCGGAATTGTCCTTTACTCGAGCAGCTTGAAATCTGATCATCAGCATTCTTTGGTGGGCAGGAGGTTAACGTGACAACACCTTGCAAAGACCTCTGACACCGATAGCTTGGCTGTTGTCAGCATGGATTGCGGATCAAGCTGCAAGCCGCCACCGCGCCCCACATCGGAATGGATCACATAGCCTTCATCCCGAAGCGCGCTGATATCGCGCAGCACGGTGCGGCGGGACGCGCCCACCTCATCAGCAAGGGCATCAATAGTGGATGTACCGGTTCGGCGGAGGGTCCGCACAATCGCTTCATGTCTGAGTCGAACATTCATTCTGACAGGGTAGCACAAATAGTGACAAGTTTTGTCACCGGTTTGATCTACACCTGGTCCAGCAACGCAACAAAAAGGAGAATGCGACATGGAGCGGACAGCCGTGAACCCCTGGGAGTGGTCGCTCAAGCTGGGCTACAATCAGGCCGAGGTGATCAAGGGCATGACACATCAGGTCATTTGCGCCGGGCAGACAGCTGTTGACGAGAACGGCGCGCCCCAGCACCCTAACGATATGCGCGCGCAGATCGCCTTGGCCCTGGACAATCTGGAAGCCGTAATCAAAGGCGCCGGCATGGATCTGAGCAATGTCATCAAGTTGGGCGTCTTTGCTACTGATGTGGATGAGGCATTGAAGAATTTCGACCTGCTGGGGATGCGCTTTGGCCCGCATCGGATCGCCCCGCCCATGACCTTGCTGGGTGTCACACGCCTCGCTATCCCCGGATTGCTGTTTGAGATTGAAGCAACCGCAGCGGCATAGGTGAGATCAGGCGCCCCTTATTGCTATCTCTCAAGTGGCCGCTTTGTCTGCAGACTGTTAGTCGACCACCTCCAAATTTTGCGCTTACGGAGAAAGCCTGGTTTGACGGGCGCTCCATGGCATTTGCGCTGCTCGCTGATCCGTTGCCGGCATTGCGCAGAAAGCGGGCTTCGCAATTTCACCGTGGATTGCACAGCCTGCCATAACGATGGTTCCTGAGTTTATGTGATTTGATGACCCTGCCCCGATGGATGCGCTTATAGTGCGATGTCGCGCACTGTCGGTCAAACTTGGGGCGCTTGAAGGCATGAGTCTTTGGAGATTCGTTCGGATTTGGCGGCCCGGTGTAGAATACAAAGCCGATTGGACAAACTTGTTTCCGTGGCCGGACTGGCAACCAACCAGCCGAAAGAGAAGTGAGCGTCAATCGTGAAAAGTTTGCAACAAAGCCCTGCGAACGGGCTCCAGTTGAGAAGCATGTTTTGAGGGTGTGAACCAATTTGCTGAGGATACGATAGACTTCACTCGTCTTCGGATGCCAATGCTCAACCGGTCATTCGGCGTTCTGAAGACAAAGGCCACAACTGCAAATAGCAGCGCGGCAAGGGGTTTCGCAGGCTTCAATCAGAAAAAATTTCAACAGAACGTCGGCCGGGAAACAAATTGTGATTAGAAATTAGACAATTACGGATCATATTTATGGTAGACTAGTATGAACTTAGCGCGCTGGGACGAAGGAGTACGAAACCTAGAGGAACTTTAAAAATGGAGATTTTCGAGCAGTTTGCAGAAGAGTATGGGCGGACAAAGCTCATCGAAATGACATTGCAGGACTATTTGCTGGAATGTCGAGAAGACCCTACGATGCGGGCTACCGCCGCCGAGCGGATGGTCGCCGCGATTGGCGAGCCAGAGCTTATCGATACCAGTCAAGAGGCTCGGCTCAGTCGCATATTTCTTAACCGGACAATCAAGCGATACGAACCCTTCCAGGACATATATGGCGTCGAGGAAACCATCGAACGCATCGTTGGCTTTTTCCGCCATGCCAGCCAGGGTCTCGAGGAACGCAAGCAAATCCTCTATCTGCTGGGGCCGGTCGGCGGGGGCAAGTCAACGCTTGCCGAAATTCTCAAAAACCTGATGGAGCGGCAGCCGATCTATGTGCTGCGGGCAGGTGACGAGATCAGCCCAATCTTTGAATCGCCGCTTGGTCTTTTTGACCGCGAGCGAATGGGGGATCTGCTGGAGAACAAATACAACATTCCCAAACGGCTTTTGAACGGGTTGATTTCGCCTTGGGCCATCAAGCGTTTACAGGAATTCGACGGCGATATTTCCAAATTTTCGGTTGTCAAACTTTATCCGTCCAAACTGCGCCAGATTTGCGTGGCGAAGACTGAACCGGGTGACGAAAACAACCAGGACATTTCTTCGCTTGTTGGGAAGCTCGATATACGCAAGCTCGAAGAATTCAGCCAGAACGATCCAGACGCATATTCCTATTCCGGTGCCCTGAACCGCACCACGCAGGGGCTGATGGAATTCGTGGAGATGTTCAAGGCGCCGATCAAGGTATTGCATCCCTTGCTGACCGCCACGCAGGAGGGGTCGTATGCGGGGACAGAGAACATCGGTGCCTTCCCTTTCCAAGGTGTTATTGTTGCACATTCGAACGAAGCGGAATGGCAGCAGTTCAAAAACAATAAGAACAACGAGGCCTTCCTGGACCGGATCAGCCTGGTCAAAGTCCCCTACTGCTTACGTGCCTCGGATGAAACCAGGATTTACGAGAAGCTGCTTGAGGAAAGCAGTCTGGGCGAATCCCCCTGTGCACCGGAAACGCTGTCAATCCTGAGCCAGTTCAGTGTTCTGACACGATTGAAGGAACACGAAAACTCACCGGCTTTTTCCAAGCTCCGCGTCTATGACGGTGAAACACTGAAGGATACCGATCCCAAAGCACGATCAGTGCAAGAATATCGGGATGAGGCCGGGGTGGACGAGGGGATGACGGGCACATCCACCCGCTTCGCGTTCAAGGTGCTGTCCGAGACCTTCAATCATGACACCGAAGAAGTCGGCGCCGATCCGGTTCATCTGCTCTATGTTCTTGAACAGGCGGTGAAACGCGAACAATTCCCCGATGAGGTTGAAAGCCGATACCTGTCTTTCATGAAGGACGATCTGTCGTCGCGCTATGCGGAATTCATCGGCAATGAGATCCAAAAAGCCTACTTGGAATCCTATTCTGACTTTGGTCAGAACCTTTTCGACAGATACATCGCGTTTGCTGACGCCTGGATCGAAGATCAGGACTTCAAGGACCCGGATACAGGCCAGATCCTCAATCGTAGTGTTCTGGAACAGGAACTTGAAAAGATCGAAAAACCGGCCGGAATTTCCAACCCCAAGGACTTCCGGAACGAAGTGGTCAAATTCGTGCTGCGCGCGCGGGCCAACAATCGCGGTCGTAACCCCGACTGGCGCAAATATGAGAAGCTGAGACGCGTTATCGAAAAGCGCATGTTTGGTCAGATTCAGGATCTGCTGCCGGTCATCAGTTTTGGGGCCAAAAGGGATAAGGAAACTGAAGCCAAGCATAACGAGTTCATCGATCGCATGATCGGTCGCGGGTATACGCGCCGACAGGTCAGGCGCTTGGTTGAATGGTACATGCGGGTCAACAAGGCAGGATGAGGAGTCTATGCTCAAATGGCCCATTTCATCGACCGAAGGCTAAACCCCAAAGATAAGAATCTTGGGAACCGCAGGCGATTTCTGCGCCGGGTTCGCTCTGCCGTCAAAGAGGCGGTTGAAGAAAGTGTCCGGCGCCGGAAAATCGCGGATGTCGGCCAGCAGGAAAACATCTCGGTACCGTCAGAAGGGATCGGTGAACCGCATTTTCAGCATGACAACAAAGGCGGTTCCAAACAAAGGGTTCTGACCGGAAACAAGAAGTTTGAGGCGGGTGACCGTCTCAAGAAACCTCGGTCCGGTAAGGGCGGGCAGGGGGGACGTGAGGGGGCGCCCGATGGGGAGGGCGAGGACGAGTTCATGTTCGTTCTGTCGCGGGACGAGTTTCTTTCCCTGTTCTTCGAGGATCTCGAACTGCCTGACATGGTCAAACGCAGTCTCAAAGAGGTCACCGTCTCGAAGCCGCATCGCATGGGCTATACTGCCGCCGGGACGCCCGCCAACCTCAGTGTTTCCCGAACGATGCGCAATGCTTTTGGCCGACGTCTTGCGATGCGACGACCGACCAACGCCGAGATCCAGGCTCTTACAGAACAGGTTGAAGAACTGGAGGCGCTGGAAAAGCCAGATGCAGCGCGAAAGGCGGAAAGGCAACTGCTGCGTGAGCAGCTCGACAAGATGCTACGGCGACGCCGGATCGTTCCCTATATTGACCCGCTTGATGTGCGTTACAAGTATTTCGAGATGCGCCCCGAACCGGCGGCAAACGCGGTGATGTTCTGCCTGATGGATGTTTCGGCCTCGATGGGGGAGCGTGAAAAGAACCTTGCCAAGCAGTTCTTCGTCCTGCTGCATCTTTTCCTTAAGCAACGCTACGATAAGATCGAACTTGTATTCATCCGCCACACCCAGGTCGCAGCGGAAGTTGATGAAGAAACCTTTTTTCACTCGCGCCAAACTGGCGGTACGGTCGTGAGCAGCGCGCTCACCGAAATGAAAAAGATAATCGAAGCCCGCTATCCGCCTTCGCTATGGAACATTTATGCCGCGCAAGCATCAGATGGTGAGAATTTCAGCGGAGATTCACAACTATGCGCCGACCTGTTGACCAGCGATCTGATGAAGCGCTGCCAGTACTTTGCCTATACGGAAATTGTCGACGAGACCGAAGCAAATCTGATGAACAGCGAAGATAACGGCATGGAACTATGGCGTTCGTACCGACAAGTTGCAGAGGCTTGGCCAAACTTCGCCATGAAACGGATCGCGCGAGCGAGTGACATCTACCCGGTTCTGCACGAGCTGTTTGCGCGCAAGACGAACGGAGTTTCCAATGGTTGATCGGGCCGAAACTGGAGCGCCGCTGTTTGACGGCGCGGATTGGGATTTTGAGACCATCCAGCGCAGCTATGATGCAATCGAGCGTGTGGCGATTGATGACCTCGGACTTGACGTCTATCCGAACCAAATCGAAATCATCTCGTATCAGCAAATGCTGGATGCCTACTCGTCGACAGGGATGCCGCTCATGTATCGGCATTGGTCCTTTGGGAAGCGTTTTGTTCACGAAGAAAAGGCTTATAGCAAAGGCGCAAATGGCCTTGCCTATGAAATCGTGATCAATTCCGATCCATGTATCTCCTACTGCCTTGAAGACAACACGATGGCGCTTCAGGTCCTTGTGATTGCCCACGCGGCCTTCGGGCACAATCACTTCTTCAAGAACAATCACCTGTTTCGCCAGTGGAGCGATGCGCAAGGTATACTCGACTACCTCGACTATGCGCGCGGATTTATCGCCCAATGCGAAGAACAGCACGGGGAACGCGAGGTTGAGCATTTACTCGACGCGGCTCATGCGCTTATGCCGTCCAGCGTTTTCCGGCACAGGCGCCCAACCCACTTATCGCTCGCAGAGGAGAGAATCCGGCAGAGAGAGCGGCAAATCGAAGAAGAGCGGGCGGTCCATTACCTGTGGGACGCCTTCGATCATCCCACACAGTCTTCGAAAAGCGATGAAGAAGCGGAAAAGCGCAAGCGCGAAATGGGGCTGCCGGAAGAAAACCTGCTCTATTTCGTCGAACGTCACAGTCCGGTTCTGGAGCCTTGGCAACGTGAAATTCTACGCATCGTTCGCAACATAGCACAGTATTTCTACCCGCAACGTCAGACCAAGGTTATGAATGAAGGATGCGCCTGCTTCGTCCACTATTACATTACCAACGAGTTGCACCGCGCTGGTTTGCTGACGGATGGCGCGATGCTCGAAATATTGCACAGCCATACCAATGTTCTGTCCCAGCCCGACTTTGACGCCCCGAACGCGATCGGGATCAACCCTTATGCGTTGGGTTTCGCGATGATGCAGGATATCAAGCGCATCTGCACCGACCCGACCGATGAGGATCGGGAATGGTTTCCGGACATAGCGGGCAGCCGTGCGTGGCGCGAAATATTAAAGGATGCCTGGGCCCACTATCGCGACGAGAGTTTCGTTCAGCAGTTCCTCAGCCCCAATGTCATGCGCCGGTTCCGGATGTTTTCGCTAACTGATGACGAGGGGAAGCCCTTCTACACAGTCGACGCGATTCACGACGAACGCGGTTATCACCAAGTGCGCGACACCCTGGCGCGCGGCTTCGACGTTTCGGAATACGATCCCGATATTCAGATTGTTGATGTGGACTTAATGGGGGATCGACACCTCAGACTGCATCACTCTGTGCGTGATGGTGTGCCGCTGGACAAAAAGGCCAGCGAAATGACTTTGGGTTATCTGCGGCAAATTTGGGGTTTCGACGCTGCGTTCGAAAGCTAGTAGCGATTGTGTTGCAAGCTCTGAGCTTGGATTGACATGAGTGCTCTGGTTGTGCCCCTAACTTTTGGTTTTGATTGTCCCACTGTTCCCCGACACGGTCAGGGTTACTGGATGTATCTGTATCGGGCGGATGATCGCGACCGGAAAACCCTTGATTTCATGCTATCCGAACGGCGCGACGCCGCAGCGATTGGTCTGGAGCCTGGGCCTACTCAGCATCTGAATGGCTGAGGCACAGTCGCAGCGATAAAAGGCGACGACTTGTAATTGGTAGCAAAAGGTGAGGGCCTGTCATTTAGACAGATGTAGTAGAAGGAAAACTTGTTTTAGGTATCTTCATTGACACTTTTCTCAGGTTTGCGTTCATAGCGAATGGCTGCGACTGCATCATTTTAACTTGGTGCCCAAGGTCGACACTGGGCCGTGATACAACGTGTTCGGCTCAGCTGTTGAACCAAATCGGAGCGTCGCCTTCTGACCAAGTTGCGTATTTTCTCATCACAAGCGAAAATACTTCACTATCCAGGAATTGATCCAGCCATGCTGTTATATTCGGCCACTCCTGCACGTCAAACCACGTCCGATCTATAAACGCAAACTGGCGCACAAATGGTAGAAGCGCCAGGTCGGCTAGGCTGGGGCGATCTCCGAAAAGCCAAGCCTGCCCAACTAACCGCTCGTCGAGGCTGAGCAAGTAGCTTGCCGCTTTCCTGCGTTCCTCTTTGGCATCTAAATCCGGATACCGCGTGGCGTATTTCGTGTGATCTAAAGCGGCCTTGAAGGGACCATCATTTACCCTAATCAGATCCCAACCTTCTTGAGGCATGTCCAAAAGCCGCTGTGGATCATTTTGTTGGAGCGCCCAAACCATGATTTCCAGACTTTCATCTATAACTTTGTCTGGAAGTCGAAGCGTGGGCACTGTTCCGGATTGGGATGTTTGTAAGAAGGCCCCTGGTTTGTCCCGTAGAACAATTTCGCGCAGCTCGACTGTAACTCGTGAACTCGCCAATGCGAGGCGAGCCCTTATCGCGTACGGGCAACGACGGAACGTCCATAAGATAGGGTGGTGAGCCATATGAGGATTTATCTCCAAACTACCAGCTTGGTCAAACCTCCCATTGTTTCCCAACCGGTACTCCTGCTTAACCGCAATCAAATTGTGATTTGGATATCATGTGACACAAACTGCGGTGATCCATTGATTTTCTCGCTTGGCAACAAGTCAACGCATCCAGCCGCTGACGGCGTCATGCCCAGGGTGTGTTGAGATTCGCGTGGCTCACATTGATCAATTGACAGGGCAGGGGGCAAACGCGTCACAGCGCGCGCACCCTGACCCTTGTCTTTGCGATAGCAGACCGCCTTGCGGTCTGCGGTGATTGTTTTTCCAGGCGTCAGAGGGCCAAAATCTCTCGCATCCGATCCTGGGGAAAGCGCGAAGTGAAAGCCGCACCGATTGTCCGACTCAAATTTCTAACTCCAATACGGCTCAAGCAGAAATCGCGAAAATCCCGGTTCCTCCCACGCAGCCCGCGCGTTTCCCTCCCAAATATTCTTAATTTCAGCCTGACCCCTAGCCCTCAGATCAGAGACGGTTCTTTTTCATCGGCCCTACTCCTTTCCGGGAAAGGCGAACGCGGATTGCCCAGACGTGCTTAGGCGTCAAGGGGCGTTTTTGACCAGTGACGCGGCCCTTGTTCCACGCTGGTCGGCAGGCTCGAATGGCAGGTAAATTCGCAATTGTTATGGCGTTACTCCTATCCGCCTCAACGCCAATCCAACGTTGGCGCTGGAATGTACCAATGAAAGGCGCGTCAGATGCTAAGGTCTGTAGTGAGCCCTTAGCGCTGGATTTCGCGGCGTGGTATTTGGATTAAATCACCAAAGTTGGGGAAACCTCATGACGCTGTCCAATCTTATTAAGGGATTTTATCACGATATATCGAACATCGCGGACAATGGCTGCGCCTGGGAAATCCTACACCCAAAAGTTCGATTGTCGTCGGAGCCTCGGCACTAAGCGCTCGGGGTCGGATGAATTCATTCGATACATGGAGGAAGTTCGAGCGGCTCTCTCAGATTTTAATGCAATATCATAAAAAAAATTGTCGATGCAGGAGAAAACGCAGCTGCACGAATGTCCTTCGTCGGCACGCACCAAGGCAAATTTTTCGGGGTTAACGGAACAGAGCAGCGGATCGAGTGGTCCGGGGCAGCGTTCTTTACTTTAGGGACCATAAAAATCGGGAGCCTTTGGGCTCTGGGTGACATAGATTCAATCAAGAGACAATTGAATGCCCACCCGAAAGAAGCGTTTCTCGATCCATAGATATGACGGCAGTTTTGTTGCGCCAACTGGAAACCAAAGCGTTGGAACATCGTGCATCGAATGTTTTGTTCGATAAGCACACCGTGACGCAGGAGCGGCAGGGCCAAGGTTCGTTATGGGCCACTCGATACCCATGAAAGTGGATACTTTCCGGTCATTCGCTGCGCCAGAACTTATAGTCAGCTCCCATCTTTTATCGGCGGAGGAGCATGGTTGCTTTCAGACCGGAGCACATATGCGCAAGGCATCGAGAATTGCGGCGTGCATATTTCTGCTTGTAACAGCGTCGCCAATGCGCGCCAGATAGAATTGACCGCTACGATTGGTGTCAACGAATGGAAACGTTCCGTCAATGAGTGCCTTGTGTTCCACCTGCCCAAGGTTGCGCGAGATTGGTTTGAGTTCGTGATAGAGTTCCGCCATCGGGGAAAGTCCATGTTCAACGACCACGTAATCGACAAGACGTTCAGTGACATCCCGCGTAAACACATGCCGCAGGCTGGCG
This sequence comes from Ruegeria sp. CDSB117, assembly GCF_059611005.1. Lineage (NCBI taxonomy): Bacteria > Pseudomonadati > Pseudomonadota > Alphaproteobacteria > Rhodobacterales > Roseobacteraceae > Ruegeria > Ruegeria sp. CDSB117. The sequence goes on along the minus strand of NZ_JBXWOS010000024.1, from coordinate 46,405 downwards.
CGAACTCGGTCGCCCTTGCGCGTCAGAGAGGTAAGCTCTTGCAGACAGGTGAAGGCAACCCCGTTAGCGGCCAGATCGCGCAATGCAACGGCAGAGGTCGTTGGGCCGAGGTCATGCAGTAGGGACCGGTCTGGGGTAACAAGATTTACGCTACAACCGGAACCAGCCAACGCGTCAGCCGTAACGGCCGCAGGGTGATCGCCGACTTCGTCAAATAACAGCACCTCACCTGAGACACGTGCCTCACCGGACAAAACTTCCCAACTGGAGATCGCCAGTTCTCCGCCGGGGATGGCTAATGTTTCAGGCCAGCCACCTGTCGCAATGATCACCAAATCGGGAGTTTCGGACAGCACGTCATCGGCTTCGGCAAAAGTATTCAGGCGGATATCGACCCCAATCACGGTCACTTCAGAAATCAACCAGTCAGCAACGCCCCAGACCTGCCTGCGCGTCAAACCCTTGGCGGCCAGAACCAACTGCCCGCCCAGTCGATCCGACGCCTCGAACAGCACCACGTCGTGGCCACGTAAGGCACAAATCCGCGCGGCCTCCAGCCCTCCGGGCCCGCCACCAACGATAACCACTTTTTTAGGGGTGTCGCTGGGGGTGATGAAGTGCGGCAAGGTCTGCTCACGCCCCGTCGCAGCATTGTGTCCGCACACGGCAGGTTTGCCCTGATTGACCCGGTCCACACAGTAGCCCAAGCCGACACAGGGGCGGATGCGCTCTTCTTCCCCGCGTGCGAGTTTTTCCACCAGATAGGGGTCGGCCATCTGTGCGCGGGTCATGCCCACCAGATCGACATGGCCGCCAGAGACAGCGTGGCGGGCCGTGGCAATATCAGCAATCCCTCCGGCGTGCAGAATCGGTAGATCGACGGCATCACGGATGCGTCCGGCCACTGTGATATGCGGGGCCGCTGGCAAACCCATGGGGCGCACCCACTCGGCCAAGCCAAGATCATCGTAGGGTGCGCCGGCAAGGATGTTGAGCAGATCGACATGGCCGGAGCCTTCCAACATCCGTGCGGCAGCAACGCAATCTTCTGCGCTCAGCCCTCCCTCGGTTAGTTCATCACCAGTGATGCGCATCGACAGGATGAACTCGGAGCCGACTTCAGCACGTACTGCGTCAAGCACCTGCAGGGTTAGTTGCATGCGGTTCTCCAACGGCCCGCCATAGTCATCGTCGCGCTTGTTGGTAAGTGGGGACAGGAATTGCCCCAGAAGGTGTGAGTGGGACAGAAGCTCAATTCCGTCGAACCCGCCTTGCTGACAGCGTCGCGCAGCAGCCGTGAAATCGCCAATAATGCGGTCGACATCCTCTTGTTCCATCACTTTGGGAAAGGCGCGGTGAGCGCGTTCGCGGATACTGGATGGAGCCAAAACCGGCAGCCAATGCCCATCATCCCATGCTGTGCGGCGCCCCATATGGGTGATCTGACACATGATCGCGGCACCATGTTCGTGAACGCCATCCGTAAGCTTACGGAACCAAGGTATTATGCTGTCATCGCCGGCATAGAGCTGGCCAAACACCGATGGGCTATCAGGGGCGATATTGGTCGACCCGCCGACCATGGTCAGGGCGACTCCGCCCTTTGCCTTTTCCTCATGATACAACCTGTAACGGTCCCGGGGATGGCCAGCTTCGACAAAATTCGGTGCATGGGATGTGCTTACGATACGGTTGCGCAAAGCCAGGTGTTTCAATTGAAACGGATCAAGTAGGTTTGCCACATTCGTATCCCTTCGGCCAAATCTTCAGTTTGAAAACTGTCCAGGGTCGGGTCCGCTGGTCAAATTCCATGCCTGATGAGCTTCGTTCTCGAGGGAATGTTATTCGGGATACAACGTGTGAGAATTCGCAGCTTCCGACATGGTTGTATGAAAAGACGACTCCGCGACGAGACTCATATGTGGAAAACTCGTTGAGCAGAGACGGAGGCCCGACAGTTGCCGCTCGATCCATCAAGGTCGGTTAGCCGGATCGACCCAAAGGAGTTCGCGAATGAAAGATGGTATCGAACGGAACAATTACGCCCCCAGAGTCGGACGGTGCAATCGGTCTACATCGACCTTGCCGGTGACTAGATCACGGCGCGTGCGTAACTCCAACAAGGCCACGGCCTGCGTGCCGATCAATAGGCTGGATACATTTGAGCAACTTCCGAGAACATGCCACAAATCGTTTACGAACAGCAGGCGGTACATTTAATTGGGTCGCCCACAGTTACTGGAAATCAGTACATCGCAAAATTTGCTGCGGCGCGACGAATGTCGGCTACGCACCAATACGGTGACTTCAGCTGAATCAATTTTACCACTGCTCACAACGCTTCGCGTCTCGCCCTTTGTAGGGCTCCAAAACATTCGCCTGGTCCAGTTCGAATTGATATTCGTTGTCTTCGTCAGCGCCGTCAAACGCATGCCGTTCAATGCGGAGGGGCGCGATGGAAATGCGCCGGTGGTGCTCTCTGGGCTGCGTCCGACACCAAACAGCAGGTGTTGCGGCTTCAGCAGCCTCTATCTGATATGTTGGACGGGGGCAGACCCGCTTGTCCGGCACTATGGTGAAAGTTACGGTCAAGGGATGTAATGCAAATGGGAAAGCTCGGATGTCTGTTCAAACCGGTTACCTGCTAATCGCTGATATTACCGGTTATACCGGATATCTGACCCGGTCAGAGTTGGAGCACGCCAACCCAATCATCCGTTCTTTGCTTGAGGCGGTTGTAATTGAACTAAAGGACCCAATGAAATTGCGAGGTCTCGAAGGCGACGCCGTTCTTGCCTACTCGAGCCGGCCCTTCCCCTCTGGCGAGACTTTCCTCAATATATGTGAAAGCCTTTATCGGGCGTTCGCCGAACGCCGTCGGAACATCGTGCAGAACAAAACTTGCCCCTGCAATGCTTGCCGCAACGTAGCCGATCTTGATCTGAAGATCCTCGCGCATCACGGAAAATATGAAGAACTGTCGATCGGACCGATGAAGGATATTTCCGGTGCTGACGTCATACTCGTGCATCGTATGGCGAAGACAGATGTGAAGGAGGATACTGGTATCCTCAGCTACGCCCTGTTCTCGGAAGACGCGTTCCGGGCAATGGGCATCGAGTCTGACCTCATGCAATACAGCGCTCAGTTCGAGCACTTTGGTGACGTGCCCGTGCGGGTCTATGACCTTGCAGCCGCCTGGCAAAGGTACCGCGAGATTGCCGGGCCAGTCCGCGTTTCCGATGAGGATGCTGTGTTCACAACCCGCCACACACTGAAAGCACCGCCGGTAGTAGCCTGGGAAATGCTTACGGACCCCCGGCTCAAGATGCGCTGGATGATGTTGAGGGACGCTTATCGGGAAGGGGACGCGTCGCGAACATCCGCCGGCGTCCGTCTGCACTGCGTGCATGAAGCAGCTCACTTTCAGATGCTGATCGTCGACTGGCATCCATTCGAATACGTGACCGACATCCTCCACAATTCTTCCATTGAGGGCCTTACAAACCTGGAGACCGATGAGTTGGTCCCGGTAGAAGAAGGAACCGAGATCGTATTTCGGATGGGGCAGCTGATGGGCGCCGACGGCAAACATCATCCAGCAGAGGAATCTGCAGTAATCGATCTATTTGAGAATTTTTACCCGGTGGCTTTCAGTATTCTGGACGAAATGGCGTTGGAGTTCCAACAAGAGAAACAATAGTAATGAGAATGATGCTTGGGCGACTATTAATCGGAACCACCATTGTGAGGCAGCCGGTCGCTGTGAAAATCCCTCGCTCAGGGTTTTCAACCGCCCGGCGATCAAGAACGTGTTGCTGTCACAAATTTCGAAAATTGGCTACAGAATAGGCGAGGTTTTATCATTACCAACGTTAGCCAAAGCGGTCGCTGACGCGATGTTGTTGAACGGTGGCATCTTTGCGCTCTTGGGACCTCCATCCGTCTTCCATTTTCGCTCGCGCAGCGAATGTCTTGTGTGGATGTCTCCTGCATAGCAAGATATTTTTTGAGCTTGATGTGAGCGATTGTCAGATGCGGTCTTGTGTCCGGCCTGTTTGCGCGGCGCACACGGCCGCTGGCCCTGATGGTATCCGCTACCTAAGTCCCAAACTCCTTTAGCGGACGACATAGTGTCCCAGACATTCGGCGGGGTGCCTCAGCTAACGGGCTGACATTGCTCCATCATCTCAATGGTCTTGCGTCTCTGATGTTCCTTTTAGCTTTTATGCTGTATGAGGCCGATACCTTTCGTTGCGGGTCATATCCGCCCAGATGATACGGGCAGTCTTGTTGGCCATCGCGACGGTGGCCACGCGCGGGGACTTTCGTTCTCGCAACGACATCGCCCATGGATCAACGCGGTCTGGATTGATCTTCATCTGGTTCAATCGGGCGGTCATTCCAGTCACCAGAAGACGCCTGAGGTATTGATCTCCCATCTTGGAGATACGCCCCAGACGTTCTTTGCCGCCGCTTGATCGGTTGATCGGCGTCAGCCCCAGCCAGGAGGCAAACTCTCGTCCATTGCGGAACTGATGCCCGTCGCCTGCGGTCGCAATAATAGCCGAAGCTGTAACCGGACCGACCCCGGGTATGGTCCTCAGCAACATAACCTTTGGGTCTCTGCGACCTTGAAGCAGAATGCGTTTATCGTACCAAAGAATGCGCAAGTGCAGAGCAACCATCTGGTTGCACAGGTTTGTCAAAACATCGATTGCGACTTCAGGAATGCTCGGGCGATCTCCGTCCAGCACCGCCTTTGCAAATTTCACGGCACTGCCGATCCCTTGAGCAATCACGATACCAAACTCCCCCAGCAGGCCGCGCAACATGTTGCTGAGCTGGGTCCTTTGCCGCACGACCAGATCCCGCGCACGGTGGAGGAATAGCACGCCCTGCTGCTCCTCAGACTTGATCGCGACAAAGCGCATCGTTGGGCGATTCACAGCCTCACAGATTGCCTCGGCATCAATGGCGTCAGATTTTCCGCGTTTAACGTAGGCTTTCACATACATTGCAGGCATCAGCCGGACTTCATGGCCTAGCTTCTGGAACTGCCGCGCCCAATGGTGGCTGGTTCCGCAGGCCTCCATACCAATGAGACATGGCTCAAGGTTCCCGAAGAACTGCAAAAGCTGTGCATGCCTGAGCGACTTGTTGAACGCAACCGTTCCATCCGCTGTGATCCCGTGCACCTGAAAGATGTTCTTGGCCAGATCTAGGCCAACTGTTGTAACCTGCATTGGGTGGCTCCTTTCCTAGCAGTCGATAACAACTGCATTATGGCGCATTGCGACGCCGGTGGAGCAGGAGCCATCCACCCCATCTCCTTTGACGGCCCGCACCGCAGCGACGGTGATTAATGTCGAACGACCGCTATGGACCGTCAAAGATGAGCCAACCCGCCGCGCCACTACAGATGCTGCGCTGCCTCTGAGGTCGGTTGTGAGCCCAAAGTATTTGAGACAGCGCGTCGTACGAACGTCTGATTATCAAGATTGGGTTACAGTACCCGGTTTTTCCGCTAGGATTCAAATTGAGGCGTGAACCCTTTTGGATGCACAGCAGTCTTACTCTCGCCATCTACCAGCACACTCGGTGTTTATTAGACCTCTTGTTTAATTCGACTATTCTGAGACCTCGTGCGCCGCAAAGGCATCTGCATAGTCGGGATGCCATCGTGAAAGAGCCGGACGATTGTTGATAATATCACCCGCGGCCCATTCAACCCGTTTGCGGTCGAGCTCTTCGGGCACATCATTGTCCGGGCAAAGTATATAGAAATCCCCGTCCGACATGCGCTTCAGCAAATAGTCAATTGCCTCTTCGCTGGTCCAAGCGGCGGCCGGTTTTTCCGGCATGAACTTCTCAATCATTCTGGTGTAGGTAAATCCCGGCACAAACAGATGAGCGGTGATAGGCACTTCAGCCTGTCGCAAATCGTGTGCCAACATTTCTGTCATGACCTTTACGGCGGCTTTGCTGGTATTATAAGCAGGGTTTCCGGGCGGTGTGGTAATGCCCTGTTTTGACCCGGTGTTGATCACTACAGCCGGGCGCGCCGCTTCGATCATGCGCGGCAGAAAAGCATGCACGCCATTCATGACGCCGAAAAGATTGACCTCTATTAGTTTGCGCCAGTTTTCCGTGTTTTCCCAACTACCGGTTGGCGCGGCGATACCGGCATTATTCATCAGGACAGCCACCTCACCCAGCGCAAAAGCCTGATCCACCAAGGTGTTCACAGCAGAGGTGTCGGTGACATCAGTTGGAACTGCCTGAACAGTTGCGGACGACCCAGCTTGATCGCGCAATTCCGCCTCGGCGCTGGCCAAGGCCTCGCCCCCCAAATCGACGAGCACAACCCCTAGACCGTCCTGAATAAATCGTTGGGCCGCGGCTTTGCCGACGCCGCTGGCCGCCCCGGTTACAACGGCAAAGCCGCCTTTTTCGATTGCTTCGCGGTACATGGATCATCCTCTTTTCCTATGAATGACTGAACGGCCCTTCAAGGCGCCATCTTTTGCTTGAGACCGCCGATGAACGTCTCGTCATTCTGTTGTTTGCGCGCATCAAGCAGTTCTTCAGCATCAGGCCCTGCGCGAAAACGCAGGCGGTTTCGGGTCTCGTTTGCCGCATCCCAAATGACCTGCGCGACAGTTTCTGGTGCTGAAGGGTTCGCGGCCAGTTTGCCGAACAGGCGCCCCATGGCTTCGCCCATTGGTGCATAGTCCGGTAGGTTCTCATCCATTGCGAAATCGAAAGAGCTGCCGCCAAAGTTAGTCCGTATCATTCCAGGTTGGACGATACGGACCCGAATGCCAAGGGGTTCCAACTCGTAGTGCAGTGCTTCAGAAAGCCCCTCTACTGCGAACTTGGTGCCATGATAGAGCGCGCCGAGTGGAAATGTGATCTGTCCGCCGATGGAGGAGATGTTGATGACTGTGCCAGACCGGTTCCGACGGAAATGAGGCAGAACCGCTTTGGTCACTTCCATCAACCCGAGCACGTTGGTGTCGAACTGACGCCGGATGCGGTCCATTGTGAAAGCCTCTAACGCACCATATGCGCCATAGCCCGCATTGTTCAGCAAAACATCAATCTGTCCAAACCGTTCGATGCCATCTCGCACGGCCGTTGCAATTGAGTCCGCATCCGTCACATCCAGTTGGGCCAGATGCACGCTATCCAAAGCCCCAAGATCCGTGCTGCCTGCAGGGTTGCGCATCGTGGCGACGACATTCCAACCCTTCGCTTGGAAATGTCGGGCGGTTGCCGCGCCAATTCCGGATGAGGCCCCGGTGATCAGAATGGTTTTCATGTTTTTGCTCCGCAAGTTACGAAACACATAATAGTATTTAGGCACGGATGGGTCTTTAAGTATTATCCAGTTTTCTTGCACAATGCTCCAGAAGTGGAGATCTTCTGTAAAGGTTTTCCCACCTCCGTGCTATCGATAAGAGCAACCACTGGAGGCGTATATGGGATCTCAGACACTATTGGACTATGTTCTGGCACTGCTTGACCGCGCGGGCGTCGCGCAGGGCGTACTGACACAGAAGGAAAGCGAGACGGTTTTTCTCATTCACCCGTCGACCACCCTAAACGACGCCAATGTCTACCGCCCGCTGTTGTGCGCGGTCCTACAAGGCGCCAAAGAGGTAGGAACCAGTAACAGAACACTCACTGTTCGGGCCGGGCAGTCGCTGATCGTCAGTAACGCGCTGCCGGTTGTCTCAAGGATCACAAAGGCCACACCCGAACGTCCCTACGTCGCGCTCGTGTTCCCCCTCGATCTGGAACTCTTGCGCGTCCTAGCCTCGTCAGGGTCGCGGTCGTCCACCCATCAAGTGTCGGATCCATTTTCGATCTGCCTCGCTGAAACCGATCACGAAATGAAAAGCGCCCTATTGCGATATTTTCGCCAGTGCGAAACCGAAGAGACACGTCACATGCTCGCTCCGATCACGGTGCGGGAAATCCATGCCCGCCTGCTGATTGGGCGACATGGTGGCACGCTCCGAAAACTGGCGTGGCACGAAAACACGGCAAGCCGGATTTTCGCAGCTACACACGAAATCCGGTCAGATTTAGCTAAATCCCTAGTCGTTGGAGAACTTGCAGGGCGCGTGGGTATGAGCACTTCGGCATTCTTCGAACAATTCAAGGCTGTTACGGGAACCTCGCCGCTGCAATACCAGAAAGACTTGCGTTTGCTCCAAGCCCGGAATGAGCTTCAAACCACCGGCTCAAAAGTCTCAGAGATTGCCTACGGGGTTGGATATGAAAGCTCGGCTCAATTCTCAAGAGAGTATGTCCGCAAATTCGGACGTTCCCCAAGACAGGACCGCGTTCCCGAATCTGTCCAATAAGGCTGCAGGTATAAAACCAAACGTCGCAGCCCCGACACGAACCAAGGCTTTCGAACCGATCAATTTTTGAAAGCGGCCATTGGCGCAATCGAGGAATTGGTACATTGTCCGCAAAGTGTGAATCGGCCGGGCCAAAGGTACTCTGACTCGACCATGAGTTCGTCTTCCATCCATTTCTCAATAGAGGCGCGGGTGCCCTCGGATATTTCGAAGCGCACAGGTTTCTGCGTCTTGCTTTGAAGTACTGAAGCTGGTTCCTAGATCTGACCCGATGACATGACATCTGTCACCTTCATTTTTACCAGATCGCAGCCGCGGAGCTTACTGTCGATTGCCATGTTGAAGAGCGCAAGATCGCGATGGTTTTCGGCAAGCTCGAGGCGCACTCGGATCGCCCAGACATGTTTTGTTTTCAAGGGGTGCTTCTGACCCACGACACGGCCTTTGATCCAGGCTGGGCGAAGTGCGCGAATGGCCGGTAAGTTTGGTGTTTCCTTGACTGATCCTCCAATCCGTCATGCCCACCCAGGAGGATAACCCGACGTTGACGCAACCCTCGCTGCCTGCCAAGACCTCCCTAACTATGTGTGCGAGCTTTTTCGGGGTCGTAAATTGGGCTGGACACAATTGTTGCGTTTGTCGCGAAATCATTTCCTGAAACCTTTAGCGTGGTTCCGATTGCAAGCTGTGGCTGAACATGCGCAAGGGCGAGCGATTTGCCCAATCGGTGCGAGAAGCAGGGGCTGTTGATGACGCCCACCTCCGCGCCATTCAATGACAGTGTTTCTCCGCCTTCGACCATGTCAGAATGATCGATATCCAGGCAGAAGTTATTGACCTTCTCGGAACCTTTTGCGGCCATGACGGCCGATTTGCCGCGAAAATCGCCCTTGGATTTGTTGACAGTAAAGCCAAGGCCGACCTCCCAGGGCGTGTTGACTTCGGTCATGTCATATCCGTAGAACAGCAGCCCCGCCTCGATCCGCACCTTGTCGAGTGCTGTAAAGGAGCAGGGCATGACGCCTGCCTCCGCCAGTTTGTCCCAAATGTCGGTGATCACGGAGCCATCGGCAAAAATCTCGTAGCCGCGTTCGCCGGAATATCCGGTTCTCGAGATACGGCAGGGGTGACCGAAAAGCACCGCAGGCGCATGTTCGAAATAGGCCAGATCGGCCAGGTCAAAATCCGCGTTCGCGTTGAGAATTTCCAACGAGGCTGGCCCTTGTACTGACAGATCATGCAGATCATCGGTAAATTCGATCTGCACGTTCCGCCCTTCCGCCGAATTCTCCAGAAGCGCCATCGTGTTGCCCGAGCCATGCACGATCATCCATTCGTCGCCGCTGTTATTGGACACTATGGCATCGTCGGCGATCCCGCCCTCATCTGTCAGCACGCACAGGTAAGCCGCCTTTCCCGGTGTGACCTTGGAAAGATCGCGTGTGGTTAGGTGATCAAGAACCGCTTGGGCGTCAGGGCCGCGCACGAACACCTTTTTCAGAGGCGACATGTCAAACATTCCCGCGCGCTCGCGAACCGCATCGTGTTCATCGTTGGGATCGGTGTGGTAGGTCCAGGCGGTGCCCATACCATTCCAATCCTCAAGCCCCGATCCAAGCGCGGTGTGGCGGGATGCAAGCGCGGATGTGCGGCTAAGTTCTTCGGTCATGGGGGTTCCTCTCTAGTACCATTCGTCCGGCATTCGCGCTTTGCGCTCTGACACGAAGTCTTCAAGCGCGGCCTGGATGTCGGGTTTCATTTCGGGGCGTTGATAGTCGTTCAACAACTGACGCCACCGGGTGGCGGCGCGTTGATCTGCTGTAAGAGCACCATTTTCAGACCAGGTTTCGAAGGGTCCGGCGTCAGAAATCTGTGGCTCAAAATTCGCCGTCGCGCAGTGCCGCAGCGTGTGATTGGTCGACAGGAAATTTTCGCCCGGGCCTGCTTCGAAATAGGCATCACGACCAAAGGCCTCGTCATCCGTTTCGAAGCCCTGCAACAGTTTCAGCATCGCGCCACAGTGGTCGAGATCCATGATGAATTTCTCGTAGGACATCACAAGCCCACCTTCGAGCCAGCCCGCTGCGTGCCAAACGTGATGAGCCCCGGACAAAAGCGTGGACCACATTGCACCGGTGCTGTCCTGCATCGCGTGGCCGTCGGGCGCATTGGAGGCGGTGATCTGTCCGCCGCCGGACCGCACAGGCACGCCAAGCCTTCGTCCCAATTGAGTAAGCGCCATCGTGGTCATGTTCGCCTCGGGCGATCCAAAGGTCAGCGCACCTGTGCGCAAGTTCATGCTGGAGTGGAATGAGCCAAACACCACCGGACAACCGGGGCGCACCAGTTGCGCAAGCGCAATGCCAACCATCGCTTCTGCCAGAGTTTGCGCCGCCACCGCGGCCGGCGAAAGCGGGCCCATAGCGCCCGCGAAAATGGCAGGGGAGACACAAACACATTGGCCTGCCTCCGCATAGATCCGCAGAGCCGACGACATGGTATCATCATAAACCAGCGGCGAATTGACGTTGATATTGGCCTGCATCACCGCGTGGCGCTTCATGAAGTCGCCCCCAAAGACCAAGCGTGCCATCTCGATACTATCCCGCGCACGCTCGGGTGTTGTGACAGATCCCATAAAGGGTTTGGTCGACAGCGTCAGATGCGCCAGCATCATGTCCAGATGTCGTTTGTTCACCGGTACATCTGTCGGCTCGACCACCGTGCCGCCGGAATGGTGCAAGGCAGGCGCAGTGTAGGCCAGCTTGACGAAATTGCGGAAGTCCTCCAGCGTCGCATAGCGGCGGCCATTCGCCAGATCGCTGACAAAGGGAGAGCCGTATCCAGGCATCAGCACAACATTGTCGCCGCCAAGTGTCACTGTTTTGGCCGGGTCTCGGCCATGCAACTGAAATTCACTAGGGGCGGTAGCGCAAAGCGCGCGGACGTGACCCGGTTCAAACCGTACACGTTCGCCGTCGATGCGTGCACCGGTTTGGGCGAAGTGATCCAGCGCTGTACGATCCCCCCGGAACTCGACACCAAAATTGTTCAATATCCAATCGGCTTGATCTTCGATCCGGATCAGTGCCGTTTCGCTCAGAAGATTATATGCAGGTATCTTGCGCCCCGTGAACGGCGTGCTTTCAGAGGGCTCATTGTCACGGGCCAAGCGGCGTCGGCGCACGCGTCTGCGACGCCCCGCCGGTGTTGATGTGTCTGCTACAGCGTTCAAAGGGTCCAACGTCATCTTTTCGTTTCACGCAACTAGATGCAAATTTTGGGCTTAAAAAATTAACTTGAAAATCGAAAATTTCTTTTCTCGGCGTTCAGAAAATTTGTACGCTGTACTCATGACTGCCCGCTTTCATCACCACGACTTGCTGAGGCTATTTGCCGAGATCGCCCGCTATTCCAGCTTTTCGACGGCGGCGTCGGCGCTCAATATGACAAAGGGTGCAATCAGTTATCAGATCAAAACGCTTGAGACCGATCTGGGGATGGTTTTGTTTCAGCGCACAACGCGGGGTGTCGCACTCACCGGTGAAGGACTGAAACTGCTCGCAATCTGCCAGGCCCGATACGAAGAAATCGAAACCGAAATTCAGGCGTTGAAGGGGATCTCAACGCGCTCTTTGACTGTTGGGGTCTCGACCTATTTCGCTGCGCGCTGGCTATCGCCACGCCTGATGTCATTCATGCAAAGCCACCCGGACGTGCAGCTTCGTATTCAACCGATGATCGAGTTTTCTCAAGCTGAGATGCAGGAAGTGGATCTGGCAATCAGGTGGGGCAACGGGAATTGGAGAGACGGCACTGTTACATCGTTCATGCGCTTACCACCCTATCCTGTGGGCAATCGGGCGGCAGCCGATTTGGTGACTGAGTTAGGAATAGAAGAGGCAATATCACAGCTTACGCTGCTGAGAGATCGCGACGACAGCAGTGCCTGGTCTGATTGGCTGAATGTCGCAATGCTTCCCCTACAATCAAGGAGAGATGTGCTGATCGTTCCTGACCCGAATGTCCGGGTGCAAGCGGTCATCGACGGACAGGGAATCGCTTTGATGGATGACTTGGTTGGGGACGATTTGAATGCGGAAAGGCTGTTTAAGTTATCGGAAACCGTTCTGCCTGAATACGGGTATTTCTTAGTTCAACCGCACAGAACCGCTCCAATTGGCGCAGTGCAGGCATTCTCGGACTGGGTTCAGAGCCAAGCCTGATGGTGTTTCCCCTTGAGCGTCGTCAAGGATATTATTATACGGCATATAAATAATATGAAGGAGGTCCAGACGATGCCCACGGGACATATTATGATGGCAATGAGTCTAGACGGCTTTGTTGCAAGGCCGGATCACAGGCTGGATTGGTTGGATAAGCAACCCACTAAGGATGAAGATCACGGGTTCACAGCCTTTCAGGACAGTGTCGACGTGATCGTAATGGGGTCGGGATCATACCGGACGGTTAGGGGGTTTGGCGAGTGGCCATACACGAAGCCGGTGGTGGTTCTCAGTCGTTCGATGTCAGCCGACGACATCCCTAATGACCTGCGCGAAAAGGTTGAGGTTTCAGACAAAACACCGACCGAATTGATGAAGAGCTTTGACGCGCGTGGTTTCAGTCGAGTTTATGTGGATGGCGGAGCAATCATTCGCTCTTTCCTCAAAGCCGGGCTAATTGCGGACATGCGGATCACCTTGATTCCCATCCTAATCGGGGAAGGCATTCGGATATTCGGCGAGACACAAGGTGACGTTGATCTGGAACTGGTGTCGGTTAGCAGCTTTCCCTCCGGTCTGGTGGATCTCGATTACAGATTGAAAATCGGATGACGAAAGCTTCCCCACCGGGGCGGCCGCCAAAGGCTGAGCAGCGCCTTTCGAAACAGCTGATCCTGAAAACTGCATTGCCGATTGTCCAAAGCAAAGGCGTTGACGCGCTATCGTTTCGCATGCTCGCCAATCAACTTGGGGTCACCCCGATGGCGGTGACCTATCACGCTGGCACCAAGAGACACCTTTTGTCCGATCTGGTGGAAAATGCTTTCGCCGGCGTTCTGGATGGCGTGGACGGAGATACTCCAGTCGAACGCGCCCAAAGCATCATGATGACCTACTATGGGTACGCCTTGAAGAACGCCAACCTTCTGCGCGCGATCCTTGAGGATGTGACGCTGATGAGCGCGGATCTCATAAACGTGTCCGGGGAATTAAAGGCCAGCACGGACCAGCTTGAAAACAGCGATGGCGGCGACGTCCTTGTTCACGTGCTAATAGACTATGCACATGGGTTTGTACTCTCTGCCTCCAGCGGAGAAAACAATCCCCTGACAATAGATGACTTTCTGCGCGGGATTAACTGGATTCTTGATCAAGCAGCTGGTGACCGCGAGGTCCGGTTGCGGAGAAAACAAGCGTATCAGGGTGGTCCGGCAGAACGACCTTAACGACCCAAACATCCACACTGGGCTGTGTCTTCGCGATTGCAGCGAATGACCGGTAAGCGAACTGCGAGCGCAGAATTGTTAAGGCAGTGTGAAGGTCCGGAATGGGCCATCTTTAGGGATGGCCTTGTACCTTATTTCCATGACGCCTGAGCACAGTTCTGAGGTACTCGGTCGAATGCCAGGTTTGATATGCACAGAATACCCCGGCGCAGCCTTTAAGTGTCAACTGATGCTTGGCCGATTGCTGGATGGATCCACGATATGTCCGTCCAGTTTCTGGATCGCGTAGCGCGCCTTTCCATACCGTGCCGTCAAAGACCAATTCGGTCAGGATCATATCACCAACCTGCGCATGGGGCGTATCGTCCTTGTTCCAAACCCAAACAAGACGTCCACACTTTATTGCTTTATTCGATGTGCAATCTTCAAACGCGACGATCACGCCGAGTCCGGGGGACGCGTAGTGGCCTTTTAGGTCAAAGGCATGTCCTTGGGTGGCCAACATACCCACGATAACCGCAATCACCAAAAGAGCTGTTTTGACCATTCGGATGCGCAATCGCGGCGCGACGCGGGCGAATTCGGTCAAGTATCTTGGATGCTCGGTCTTCATGAACCGATCCCACCACGAAAAATAGAGCCCGTGGTTATAGCCCGCATGTGCATGGTGCATATCGTGATGAGTAACGCTCGTGAGCCAGCCAAAGACCGGCCTGCCTTTTGCATTGGCAGGAAAGATTTCGATCCCACAGTGCCCGATTGCATTGCGCAGCATCATATGGGTCACAAAGATGAAAAGCGCGACAGGGTGTGTTGGCAGAATGATAAGAACGAAAGGCAAGTAGACGGCGTTCACCACGGCCTCGCCAACGTCAAAGCTGTAGGAGGTGAAGGGAGTCGGTTGGTGTGACTTGTGATGCAAGCGGTGAAACCGGCGAAACAGGGGCGGGTAGTGCAGGGCACGGTGCGTCCAATAGAACCACGCATCATGAAGGATAATCAGCACCGCGACACTGAACGCGAAATAGGTCCAGCCATATGCGGCTATGTCTTGGTAGATTGTGATGACACCTACCCTCGCACCAAGCGCGATGGATGTCCCTGCGGCAGTAAAGATAAGCACAGTGCGCAGGCTCGTTAGAATCTCGCGCAGGATTTGACCTTGTGGCACTGCAGAGGGTCTAATTTTCTGCGCACCAAGACGCCGTGCCAGCATGATATTGATCAATAGATACGTGCCGCCGGCGCCAAGAATATACCGTAAGAGGTCTCCGCCGAAGACATCCGTGTAGATGGATAAGAGTGTGGCTAACTGAGTCATTGTCTGCTCCGAATGCGAATTGACATGTGGCGGACAGTGGCTGGCGACGCAAATCAGAGCGCGCTGAGTTTAAAAACCGATCCGTTTCTTGCAAAATCGGCGAGGATTTTTCAGTTTCAGCATGGCTATACCGTTGACCGGCGGGGTAAATCCGACTTCGATTGCGCCTGTTATGTCAGACCCAATGATTTTGGATATCTTCCTGCGCGGCAGTGCCATCGGCACACTCGCGTTATGCGCCGCTGTCTTCATGAGAAACGGGGGATTCCAGCGCAAAAGCATGGCAGTAGTCTTGCTGTGCCTCAGTTTTGGCCCCTACTTGATTGTGTCCTCACCAAGCATTGATCTAACCGACAGCCCGGTTCGGATTGTGCTTGTGATGATCGCAGGTGTGATCCCTGTCTTGCTCTATTGGGCCGTGATTGAGCTGTTCCAGGATGACGTTTTTGTTCGACCTTGGCAGATCTTGACCGCTGCGTTGATAGTCGGTTTGGCATGGCTTTCTCAACTACAGCTGCAACTTGGTGCAGTTCGCGGTATCTGCGTACTGATCTTCTTTTTCCATGGCCTGTGGATCGTAGTTTCAGGTCAGGCAGGGGATCTGATCGAGGCCCGTCGCCGGTTTCGGCGTTGGTTTCTGATCTGGATCCTCAGTTTGGGAATTCTCATTACCGGATTTGAAATCACCCATCTGGATAAAGCGCTTCCTGTCTGGGTATTTGCACTACAGGCAAGTGCGTTTTTCCTGTCTGCAAGCGCGTTCCTGCTGTGGTCGGTTCGCGTGGTTCCAGACATCTGGATACCGAGCACTCCAAAGCGGGATGACCAAGCCAACCCGGCGCAGTCCGCGCTCATAACGCGTATTGAAGCCGCGATGTCTGAGGGGCTGTGGCGCAGCGAAAGGCTGACCGTTGCCCAAGTGGCCGCACATCTTGGGACACAGGAACACCGCATTAGGTCCGCAATCAATCAAGGCTTGGGGCACCGGAATTTTGCGAGCTTCGTGAACGCGTTCCGCATTCAAGAGGCGCAATCCATGTTATCATCGCCCGAGCTGGCAGAGCGCTCGGTCTTGAGCATCGCTTACGATGTGGGGTTTTCCTCACTGGGGCCATTCAACCGCGCCTTTCGCGCTCAAACCGGGATGACACCTTCGGAATTTCGAAGGGCGCATTTACATGAAACGACAAAGTCACGTTTGTAAGCTATCCGCAAAACCACCTTCCAAGCCTGCTTTGCAAAAAAAATCAAAATTACGGCTGCCGTACCGCAGCAACGATCAATGAGGCGGACGTCTGCCAAGGGTTGTTGCCAATACCCGTAGTACAGCCTGCTGTCGTTCGGGGCTTGGGAGTGCGCAGTAATTGGAGCCAATTTGTTGCGCTTGATCGCGTTGGTCGGCCTTCAGTTCACCCGAAGAAGCCGAACCCCGACGCATCTGTGTCGCAAATTCTAATAGGATGTGCGCTCTGACCGACGGTCCCACACTGCTAAACTTGGTTTCTTCCGCAGATCATACCGCTTCTGGATCATTCCAATGGAGGAGACCCATATGTCTGCGAATGAAGACAACATACGTCAACCCGGCTTAGTGCTGGCGCTTGTGCCAATCGTGCTGACCCTGTGTGTGCTTGGGCTGCAGCTATTCTATTTCGGCGATTTTACCCCGCACATCCCTTTGGCCTTCGGGATCGCGATCACCGGCATCGTTGGCCTTATGTTGGGTCACAAATGGCCCAGCATCGAAGAAGGCGTGTTCCACGTCATTAATATATCCCTGCCGTCGGTCTCGATACTGATCACGGTAGGTATGATCATTGGCGTGTGGATCGCAAGCGGCACCGTCCCGACGCTGATCTATTACGGCCTCAAGATATTGTCGCCCGAGCTTTTCCTTGCCGCAGGAATGATCCTTTGCTCCATTGTCTCTGTTTCATTGGGCACATCGTGGGGAACAACCGGTACAGTTGGTTTGGCGCTGATGGGGATTGGTGCCGGGTTTGGTATTCCAATGTATTGGACGGCGGGGGCGGTGGTCTCTGGCGCGTTCTTCGGCGACAAGATCTCGCCTTTGTCGGACACAACTAACCTTGCCCCTGCCGTGACGGGGACCAATCTTTTCGATCACATTCGGAACATGCTTCCGACCACAGTTCCTTCGATGCTGATCGCGCTGGTGATTTACTTTGTCGTCGGTTTCACACTGATCGACACGTCGCAGGTTTCGTTTGATCGTATTCACGCGATCACAACCGCGCTGGACGACGCATTTTGGATTTCACCGATCATGCTGTTTCCGGCGGTTCTGGTCATCGTTCTGGCGGTTATGAAGCAACCTCCGATCCCGTCGCTGTTTGCGGGGGCTGTTGCGGGCGGTGTTATGGCAATCTTTTGTCAGGGGGCCGGGCTTCATGAAACGTTCACTTTTGCCAACAGCGGCTATTCAATCGATACCGGGGTTCCGGAGATAGACCCTTTGCTAAACCGCGGGGGCATTCAGTCGATGATGTGGACCATCTCACTGGTGCTGCTTGCCCTGGGTTTCGGCGGAGCGCTTGAACGCGTGGGTTGCCTTCAGGCTATCATCAAAGTCGTCATATCGAAGGTGAAGTCGTTCGCCGGCATACAGATTTCCGCTATCATGACGTCTGTCGCCACCAATACCGTTGCAGGCGATCCATACTTGTCCATCGCACTGCCGGGCCGAATGTATGCGCCTGTCTATCGCGCGATGGGCTATTCCCCGCTGAACCTGTCCCGCGCCGTCGAGGAGGGCGGAACGCTGGTGTCCCCTCTGATCCCATGGAATGCGGGTGGCGCCTTTGTCATCACGGCACTGGGCCTGGGGATCGCGGACGGGAACTTTGAGAACCTGCTGTACATCCCGCTCGCATTTGCTTGCTGGCTGTCACCGGTCATCGGTATCATCTATGCCATGACCGGGCTCTTCTCACCAAAGGCGAGCGAAGGTGAGATCCGCTCGTGGGAGGAAAGCGGTGAGCCTGTTGCCCAGATGAGCGCCTGACCGTACCGCACCAACACCGCAACAGGTGTTGGTGCACTTCATCCGCCTTGGTCGATACTGGGAGGAGAGACAATGAACCCGAGAAACTTTGTTCCAAAAGGTGCGGCCAGCTATCGCATAGACCATGAAGGGTCGGCCAAAGAAATCTACTTCTTGCTATTGCCGAAACTGACCATGCTGGCCTTTAGTGCTGCGGTAGAGCCACTGAGGATCGCCAATCAGGTCACCAACAAAGAGCTTTATAAGTGGTTTCTGATCACCGAATACGGGACACCGGTTTCCTGTTCCAACGGGATTGAAATTACGCCGGACTTTGCATTGCTCAATCTTCCGCGATCCTCGCGGTTGTTTGTTTGCTCAGGCATTGAACCAGCCGAAAGTACGAACCCCAAAGTCCTGTCTTGGATCAGTAGACAGAGAACCTTTGGCTGCAATCTGGGTGGAATTTGCACCGGCGCTTTTGCCCTGGCTAAGGCCGGGGTTCTACCGGGAAAAAGGTTTACGTTGCATTGGGAAAACCACCCGGCTTTCATTGAAAGTTTTGTCGATTTGGAGCCATCGGCAAACCTGTACGAGATTGACAACGAGCTTATGACATGTGGTGGTGGAAATGCCGCAACCGACATGATGCTGGACATGATTGAATCCGATTTCGGAAACGATCTGGCGGTCATCGTATCAGACATGTGCATCCACTTTCGATCCAACAATAGCAAAACGCTTCAGAAATCGGCCTTCTCGGTGGCCTTGGGCAGCCGCAATCAATACCTGATCAATGCTATGCAGATCATGCATGAAAACCTGGAAGAGCCGCTGGATATCTTTGAAATTGCGGAAGCTGTGCAGATATCGCGTCGTCAGCTGGAACGTCTTTTTCAAAAGTATGTCGAAATCTCGCCCGTCCAGTTCTATATCGAACTGCGCGTCGCGAGGGCATACGCACTGCTCAGCGAAACCGAGATGTCGGTCGCCGAAATTGCGGCAGCCACTGGCTTTAGCAGCGCTACTCAGCTGACCGTACGATTCAAGAAACGCTACGGCGAGGCGCCAACTTCTTTCCGGAGAGGATGGTCTGAAAGACGCGATTAAATTGCATCTGACCAGTATCGGAAGTCAAAAATTTTGAATTTTTGATTTAGGTTATGTGCAGTTAGGGTCGGGCATCATAACCAATAAATGACGAGAGCCGCGAGCGCGATTATATAGCGCCTTGTGCGACCCGTATTCCTTGGCGCATCGCACCAGCGCAACCCATTGCTATTGATGGAGATAATCGTACTCTGAACACGTCGATCATCTACACGTGGCTTGCCATGAGACTTAGGAAAGAAGGGCTCAAGGCACGCCATCTGCTCGTCGCTCAGCCAGAAAAGGTCAGGCATGGTAACCGCTTGTTTTCGGCAACGTGAATCACGCTGAAACCAAAAATCAATGTGTCCTGAGCCCAACCACGGTCCGCTTTCCGGCTCTCGGTTCGCGAGACGTTAAGGCTCCCAAGGCCTACGCTTATCGGCGTATCATCTGCGAAATCAACCGCCGATACGATCCGGATTTTGACTGCACAGGCAAATTGATCGAAAGTGGCGGAACAATTTGGTCGAAAGTGATCATGTCGCGATGAAGCGCCTACTTAGGTACCGTCAGAGCATTCGAGCCTTGCGAACCGTGAGGGCAACACTGAGTGGGATAGAGACGATCCGGACCAACAAGCGCGGTCACATTTGACACAAATAGACCGGTGTTCGAGGAGAGACCGGCTTCATCTCAAACTGTTCGAGCGCGTATAGTCCGGCCGCATGCGCTGCACTTGACCCAGCTTCAACCAATTAACGCAACAGTCCTCTTATCGCAGGTATCCGATCCGACCGGGA
This sequence comes from Ruegeria sp. CDSB117, assembly GCF_059611005.1. Lineage (NCBI taxonomy): Bacteria > Pseudomonadati > Pseudomonadota > Alphaproteobacteria > Rhodobacterales > Roseobacteraceae > Ruegeria > Ruegeria sp. CDSB117. The sequence continues at coordinate 26,361 of NZ_JBXWOS010000024.1, read as the reverse complement.
CCCCTGTATACGTCGCCAAACCGTGCGATTAGTCGCAGGCAGAAAAATTTGGGCCTAACAGACCTCGGGCACCTTCGTCAGAGGTGATGCGCGCAGAATGCGTTCGTAGCCAAGATGCGCGCCTAGCGGATCCTTGTGCGGTACCTCGCCGGGCAGGGTCTCGACAACGAGACAGCTGAGCGGTGCATCGGGGCCAAGCGTTATGTCGGCCAGAAGACTCGTGATCTCTGCGGCCGACCAGCTTGTCTGGCCGGCGGGCTCGGTTGTGGCGGTAAATCCAAAGCTTCTGTCATCGAAGGGCTGGCGCGGGCGGCGCGGAGCTGCAAGCTGGCGACGACCCAGAAGCACGTTGCGCCGGTCTTCGTCATCAGCTTGCACCGCTTGTACGTAAAGCAGCACCCAAAGGTCGGTGCGTGGCACCACAGGTTGCACGGAGCGACCATTCTTGACCGGGTCGGCGAATTCGGCGCTGACAGTCAACCGCTGGGTCGAGCGGGTGACGCCGCAGGTAAGCGGAGGAGGCGCGTGCTGGATACCTGCGACTTGCAGGGGCCGCCCGTATCTGCCTTGCGCAGTACTCCACATCTCGGCGTGACCGACGCGGAATTCGTAAAGGAAGAAACCGAAGAGTTCGGGCGCTTCGGGCGGCAGCCCTTGGGGCAGCGGTAGCATAAAGTGCCGAGGGCTGTTCGTGGGCAAAAGCTTCTGCATCGCGCCCAGTCCGCTGCGGTCATCGGCTTGCTCGGGGATGATCGTGCGGATCAGTTCAAGGTCGATGGGCAGGGGCGTGTTACCCAGCGTCGGGTCGCCGGTAAGATCGCCGGTGAGTACTGGGTCCGGACTGGTGGCGAGCATGCGCGCGAACAGGCTATCATTCGGATCGTCGGGCGGGCGGTCGAACTCGAGCCAGACCAGCCGGGTTCGTTCCTCGGAGTGGGAATACGCTGGGTCGCGCAAGTAGGGTGATAATGCGATGCCAGCCGAGACAATTTTGGGCACCTGGCGCGGAGGCCGGGCGACGGGCAAGGTCAGATCGACCTCTTCGGCACCGTCCTCTTGTGCGGGGTCAACTTTGTATTCGGGGATGGCGGTGTATTTTAACTGCAAAGGACGCGGGAAGCTGCCGTCCGCGGGCTCGGGGTCGATCGCATCGAGGAAGATCAGCGTCGTTTCTCCATTGGCGGCTGCGCGGGCGACTTCGTGCGGGGCGGACTGCCGCCAGCTCACGCGGCCCACTTGGTTGCCGTCACGCTCGATGCGCAACCCACTTAGCCCATCCCATGTCCAGTCCCTTTCGATGTTGACAACGACCGCGACGATCCACTGGCTGGTCACTTCGGATTTGGTTGCGAAGCGGACTGAACCGCCGTCGGGACCGATAACTGCGTTCAGACTTGAGTGCAGCCCGAATAGGCATCGCTGTCCCGGGCGAGCGCGCAGGCTTGCGCCCACATGATCGAGGTCGAGCGCGGAGGCAAGCCGCGCGATCGGGTTCTCGGCCCCCTGACCAGTACGACCTCCGGCACGGTTGGCTCTGACAAGCGCCCGGCTTCCCGGTTCTGTAGGTTGCAGATAGAAACCCTCGGCCACCCATCCGCGTGGCAGGCTAATGAGGCCACGTTCGTCCTGGGCCGGGCTGCGTAGGTAGCGCCGCGCAGTTTCGCCGCGGCGCACGTCATCGGCACCGAAGTAGTTGGGTTTGTCCGAGCAGATAGGGGTTAGGTTCAGCCGCACATTGCGCGAAGTCGGAATAGTGATCGCGCCGTCTGTGGGGATTGCCATGGTCCCGATGTCGGCGGTGTCAACGTATTCGAGATCTAGCAGGGCCTGACCATCGGCATCGAAGGCGCGCTCTATAGTGTAGAGCTGTTCGTAGACCGGCTCATCGTCTTCCGGGTTCACGTCTGGACGCAGCACTTCAACCGAGATCTCGAGGATGTCCACATCTAGGTCCGGAAGGCCAGGTGCGCGCTGCTCGGCGGCGGCCTGGGGCATATCTGCCTCAAGCTCGGCCTCGGTTCCGCCGGCCACGAGGCACGCGGGGTAGTGCAGTCGGGGTTTGGTAACTGTGAGCGAGGCTGGAGGGTCGGTGGGATCGGCTGCCGAAGGCAGGGCGGGCGTCGTACGCAGTCCAGCGGGCCGGACGTAGCGCTTCATCGTTGCGGTGTAGACAGGCTGTGCACCAGGGTTCAGGGCCTCGGTTTCGATGCCGGGGCCGCCGCCGGAAAGATCGCAAAGTCGAATGCGCAGATCGTATGTGGTGCCATAGCGCAGCGGGATATCGGGGGGCACTCCTATGACAGGTTCAGGTTCATCGTCGCCGCCCATCAGCCGGTCGGCGAAGCGGTCGACCCCCACAAGCGGCCGGCCGTTCCAGGCGGCGAAATAGGAGGGAAGCCACATGTTGGCGGTGGGATCGCCGAGGATCTTGTTCGGTCCGACCTCGACGGGGAAGTTGGCCTGAACACTACCAAGGTCATTGCCGCCGAGAACAAGAGCGGTTTCCCCCATCGTCAGGGGAACCCAGTCGGAACTGCCGGTTTCCCGGGCGTCGATGCGATAGCCGCGTACGCCCATCGGCGCATCCAACGGCGCAGCACCGGGGCTAATCTGACGGTTGAACCAGGTGACTAGCTGCGAGTCGTCGCAGCCGACAAGCAGGCCGCGTTCTGTCGCGGGACGCTCCGCTTCGTCCTCACCGTCCTCGTCGAAGGGGTCGGCCCAGGCCGGTTGCGCGCCATAGACCTCTTTGGCGAAGCCGTCGTCATAACGTACGGCCTCGGCGAAGATATCGTCGTAGCCCGGGATGGGTGCTGCTGTGACGGGGAACTGCACAGCCGTGAACAGCGGGCGTGGCCCCGATAGCGGGGACAGCCGCGCGGCGTAGAGACGCAGCGCTCCGGGAATGCCGGCAAGCGACTGCCACGGACCGCCAGGGGCAAGATCGACATAGACCCAGCCCCCTTGTGAGACGACGTCTGCAGGAAGAGGGATGTCGATTGTGCGAATGAGACCTACCGCTTCGGCAAGTAAAGGCTGGCGAAGTACGCCGGCCAGAACCTGGCCCCACGACAACGGTGGGGCCGTGTCGGCGATGGACGTGCCTGCGGGCGGAACGGCCTTGAGCGCGCAGCGATACGTGTCATCGGTCAGAAGGAAGGGATTGGCACCTTGGCCATAGCCTGTGGCCTCGCGATAGGGCGGTGGCGCGTACTTCATGATCCGGATCGAGGCGGTGCGTGGGTCGGTAGGCGTGACGGAATTGTCGATGGGGAGCTCGGACGCCAGTGATTGAAACAGCGTTTCGGCCTGAGGCATTGCGGGCAACGTGATCGCAGTCTCGCCGGTGGCGACGCTGGCCGGTGACGGCAGCACCGTCGGGTCCGCGATGGTGCGAACAACAACGTCGAAATCCGTTGTCGCATAGGGTGACAGACCCGGTGCGGGGGCCGAGGTCGGATCGGTCTGGGGGGTCACCATCAGACGTAGCGAGAGATTTGCGCCATCCCAATTCTGGAGGAACGGCAGCAGCACAAGGCGGGACGCGGCAGTCATGGGGCGATCCTCCCCTTTTGGTTATTACAGCACATCTGGAGCATCCTCTTTGCCGAGGGGGCCGCGCGTGATTTCAACCATCTTTGCGTCCCAGGAGGCGGAAAAGCTCAGGACCAGAAAGACCGAGATGTCGATCGATACGGTAACTTTCGAGACGAAGAACACGGTCTCGTTGCCGGTGCCCGGTTGCGCGAGTAGTCGGGCCCCCATTGCCTCGAACCGGATGGCGACGGATATGATTGGTTTGATGGCTGCCTCGGCCTGCAGCAGAATCCCTCCGCCCCAACCCATTACGGTTTCACCGATAATGGCGATGAAGGTGAACCCAACCATACCCTTAAGCTTGAGGAAGTCGCCCGGTCCGACCTTTTTCATGTAGGCAATCCCAAAGCCGATAGTGACCACGAAGGTCGTGCCGTCCTTCACAGACATGATGAGTGAGAACTTGATGATCGCAACGGCGTATAGGCCGGGAACCGCCTTGATCGCGAACATCGGTTTGCCGCCCAGCGAGAACTTCGCTTTGGTCTTTTCCTTCGCCAAGGTAACCAGAACTTCTACGCCGGTGTCCGCAAAGATGATGTCTCCCGGCAGCGGTGAGGGCGGGATCTGAAGATCGGCGCCGCTACTGGTTTTGAAGGGAACTTTCATTCCGAACGTGAATTTCCATTTATTCTCCATCCGGACATCCGGTTCGCCGGAGATACCCAGTTCCTGCAGGATTGTCAGAAGGTCCTGCACGATCTGTACGGGTCCGCCCATTCGGAGTTCGGGCGCTTCGAAACGGGTGTCGGGGTCACCAAGGGCGCTGACCTGCGCAACCGTGGTGATCACATCGCCCATATCAGTATGCGCCATGATGCGGGTGGCGTTGGTTAGGCGGAACTCCCACGGAGTTGGCTGACTGGTGTCGACTTCGTATGTGACCTCTGAGTTGGTGTAATCAACGTCGCTTTGCACACTTCCGGCAGACGCGGTCGTGCGTCGCCCGATCCCCGCATTGAAAGTGCCGGGACCGTCAAGGCGGAAGCTGCCGCCATCAGCCACCAATGCGAAGTTGGCACTCGGGAAGGGGATGCAGTCGGACTGCTCGGGGAACATGGACAACGAGTCGGCGAGGACGAAAGGATCGGCGATGATCGGGCGTTCGGTCGAGACGATGCGATTGGGTTCGGTCGGCTCGATCCGGGGTCGGCGAAAGAAGGCACGCTGCATCCCCATGGAGTGCAGGATGCCGTAATCCTTGGCCGGGTTGACGGCGAAGAGATCCTCGGGGTCGGCAAAGCGGTAAGGTTCTCCTGTCGGCAGGCCAGCTGCGCCGCGCCGGATCAGCGGCAAGCCTTCATCCTCAGGCACCGGCGAAGGGGCGCCGCTGGCGTCGAGCGTCTCGAGCACAGACCATTCGCCGCCGGGAAAGACGAGGCTGCCCCATGCAGTCATCGCGAACTCGGTTCCCGCGACAGCAATGCCGACGCGGTTCATACGCATCTTCTGCTCTCCGCCTGCGACGGCACAAACCGCTTCGACAGGGCCGCACATCGGCCCGACCTGATTGATCAGGTCGGTGTAGGTGGCGACGTCGAAGGCCGGCGGGTCGGCGGTAATGCGCACGTAGCCCAGGTGCTGTTTGACCGGTACAGGAGCGTCGGCGCCATCCATGACCAGATCGCCTTGGAAGTAGACGGCCATGAAATCCTGCCCATTGGCGGTGACGATCTGGCCGGTCTCAGCGATCTCGGTGACATTTGTGATCCGGCTTACGACGCCGGGATGAGTGATCAGGCCGAGACCTGGGAAGTCATACAGGCCATCGCCGCCCGCAACCCAGCCGGTGTCGCTGCGACCGACAATGGCGTCTGCCTTACGCTGAAGCGTGATCGTGCGCACAACAGGCACGCCGTAGGGAACCAGAACCGATTTGACGGTGACGACTTCCCGCGCGGTGCGTCCGACGGGCACGTCCAGTTCGACCTTCTCGACCTGAGTTGTGGCGTTCAGTGGGTTGTTCCACTTGCTGAAGATGCTTTCGCCATAGCCCGAAAGGTCGAGCCGCGTGACGGGGACGAGCGCAGTGCTGGGTGAACCAGCACCAAGGCTAGAGTTGAATATGCTCGTCGCGCTGGTTCCCAGGATACTGACTGGCGCACCGGGTACATCCGCAGGCACGGCAACGGGAAGTTGCACCGTATGGCCGGGCATGGCGGGGGTCTGGCGACCTGCGAGCGTGCGGTCCCGCGCGCGCAGCGAAAGCTGGTGGGCGCCTTGCATGTCATCAGGGGCCTCCGGGCGGGTTTCCTGCACCCGAACACCGCGTTCGGTATCGGTCGGCGCCGTCATTCGAGCGGAGGCGATCATTCCAAAGGGGAGGGTGACTCGCGCCCGGCTAGACGGGTGGGTGTCGCCGCGGAGCCGGTCGAGGATCGTGTCATAGGCGGGCACCGGTGCGAATGGTACGCGGTCCCCGTCGGGCAGGTCGATGACCGCGGGGACGCCGGAATTGAGAAACACCACACGTTCGGGAAAGGCGATAGCGTCCGCAGGCTCCGGCGGAACGACGACCGCGGGTTCCCATTGAACCGCAGGAAGGGTCAGCAGCACCATCCAATTGGGATCCACCTCGAAAGCCAGGTCCTCAATGGCGACGACCTGGTTGACTGCAGTCGTCGGCGCAGTGCTGGAAACTCCGATAGGATCGCGCGGGCCACGTGGTGGGCGCAGCGCGACACCAAACTGGCCCGCGCCACTGGAGACATCGAGAAGGGTGATCTTAGGGACAAATTCGAAGTCTAGCGCATCGCCAAGCGCTTTCCCCCAACTCGGATCAGCGGCGGCCGCGGCGGTGTTGGGACGCGCGGCGAAGGAGATGTCGGTGACCGAGGCAACAGCCGCAACGGAGTTCGACAGTAGGTTCATGGATGCGCCGGTGTCGCCATCGTTGGGGGCCGCTACAGGCGCTGGGCCCGGGAGGAAAAAGTCCAGTGTCCGGCTGCCTGGCTGGACGGCGAACCGGCTGATCAGAAGCTGAGCGCCCCGTTTCTCGGACGTGTCGCGGATACCGACGTTGGCGGCATAAGGGTCAGGCAATGTCGGTACGATCCCCTCCAGTCTGTAGCCTGCCCAAAGGGCACCGGAGTTTATGCGCTCGCCATCGAAAAAGCCGTATAGAAGGGCGTTGATCGGGTCGTTGGTGCGCAGGAGACCATTCTTTATCTGAAAGCACCGTCGCCGGTCCCCGCGATTTCGACCATAGATTGCGAGCGCGCCGATATCCCCAATCTGAGCGATGATGACGACCGCATCCAGTAAGCGCAGCGGCACACGATCGCCTGCGACATCGCGCGGAAGGTCCGGGCGCAGGCTGACATCGGCCACATACTGGACGGCCTCCTGCCCGCCAGTCTGGGCGAAGTAACGCACCGAACCTTGGGTCGCGCGCCCAATTTCAGCGCGTGACTCAGGTGTCACGTCGCCAATTTCGATCAGTGTGCGGCGACCATCCTGTTCGGCTTGCAGGGCGGTGAGTGCAAGTCGCTCCTGATCGACCATCAAAGTGGTTAGCCCAAGCTGTCCGGGCGCAATTTCAGAAGATATTTGAGCCGAAAGTCCAGGGTCGATCCGGAGCATCAATGCGCCGACTCCCGCCGCCTCGCCCAAAAGCGCGGGGACGATGCGCGCGGCCGGCAGTGCAAGGCCACCGCCGGTGATCGGGGCGTCGCCCGCGATCGCAAAATCCTTGGCATCAGAGGCGGTGACCGTGAACTCCGTTTCGGTCGGGGTCATTGGCACCAACAGTCGGTTGAATTCCGGCAGGTACAGTGCTGCGGATTGCGCTGGCGTTAATTCCACCTCTTCACCGAAGGCACCAATGGTGGCGTCTGCCGTCGCTTCAATCCGATTGCCGCCAGAGCCAATGACGATCTGCAGGGCTTCTGGTGGATCGAAGATCGAGGCGCGCGCGTCCGTGCCGGCGTGGTCCAATGGGACGCCCGAAGTGCCCCGCGCGGGCGGATCCAGCAAGATATCGAGCTTGCAGGTGACAGTGGTCGGGACGACGACCTCGTCGCCATTGACCGCAATCGGCGAAGAAAAAGACAGCGAGCCGCCTTTGATCCGGATGCCAGTGTAGGTGTCGCCAGCCACAGTCGCAAATTGGTTCGTTGCCATCCAAAAGCTGCCGCCCGCGAGGTCGTGATCGACTTGTGCGGCGGAATGGAACACTGAGGCAAACTGGACGTGCGGGACGCTTAGGAACGGGACACCGCCGGGGGCACGGACAAATCGGACCTGGCGGACGATCCGGAATATATGGATCCAAATGTCACGACCGAAAGCATCACGTGCTGGCCCGATGACCGCTTCGGCCGCTAAGCCACTGGTCCAGGCCGGAAGAGCGTCATTCAGTTGCGTACTGAAGATCGGAACCCGGCGCACCGCCACCACGCGGTCGGAGCCGGAGCGCAGTACTCTCTCCGCGCCGTCGATCCGGTCCCAAGAAAGCCCGTGCTCTGCAAGACTTGCAAGCGTATCGCGATCCTGGGCGCTATCGACGTAAAGTGTTCGAAGGGCCGCAGCCGCTTCCTCAGCTTCGGTTACGCTGATTTCCGCCGGAGCAGCCCCTGAAAGCGCCGCAGCGAAGGCTTCGCTCGACCCTGCCAGCGCTGCACGCCGCACGTCCAGGGCATTGGAATCGGGAACGGTATCTGGTGTGTTGGGCCGCTCGTCCTGGTTTCGCAAGAATTCTACGGCAAAGTTGTAAAGTGTTGAATCGGCTGACATATGACCTCCAAGAACAAGTGGAGAAATGCGACGATAAACTAATACTGGTTGAAGAATTGAGGTTAATAGACCGGCGTTCTTGATGATAAATCCTAACATATTTTGCGATTCGATACGAACTTGCGACAACGGTTTTTTCCGGTCGTCGCCTTTCCGCTTGGTTCACCGTTCCGCTTTTTTCGGGTGCGAACAATCTCGCGGGGGCTCCGAAATCCGGCCCTCACATCGTGGCGATGAACGGTATCCGCGACCGCCACGTGGCAGATCAACAGGAACAGTCGTCTTCGGCGTCTGATCTACAAATCAGCGCCAATTTTGCCAAATCGAGGTCAGGATCAAAGAAATCGGTTTAGATGCTGGATGAAGGACGCGCTGCGAAAATGGATGAGTTCATTCGCTGGAGGCAGAACTATGTGTCGCCGGCATTTCCATCTGTGGACAGCTCCCTAGTCATTCCCTCACACCCTGCTTAAGCAGGAACTGGTTCTTGAAATTTTGCAGCCCCGGCATAACGTCGGCCTTGGCAATATCGTCACTCGCGTGGATTTCATGTTCAAGAAATTCCTTTAGTGCGTCACCGTCGTCGCTGACGAGTTCGATAATCAGGTCATAACGGCCCGCGACCCACAGGATGAAAACTACCCTCGGGTTCTTTTCAAGCCGCTCCGCCACCTGGCGTGGGGTCACACCAACAGCCACATTCAACCCGATCATCGCGTCGGTTGTGTACTCCGTGGCCACAGGATCGGACATCGCGACGATCCGCAACATGTTATTGTCTCGCAGACCGCTCACCCTGTTGCGGATGGTTCCTTCGGACACGTTCAACTGCTGCGCAATCTCAGAAAAGGCCATCCGGCCATCTTGCTGCAGTAGCCGGATGATCTGTTGGTTCAAGTCATCCTTTGGGGACCTAATGCTCTGTGCGGTGGCGCGCATGTTTGATTGCTTTTTGACTGCCATATACCCGATGCTCGATTGCTGCATTCGTAGCTGAGACTAGGTGAGGACATCGAAATCCGCAATTCTCCCCTGTGAATTCTGTGGCGGGAAGTGCAGAAAACGACATCCATTGCCCTCGACACCGTAGATTCCAAGGACGGTGACGCGAGTCGATTGCCAGATTTTCTGTAAAATTCCGTTGGAATTGCGCCTTTCGCAATCCACACGATCCCGCTATGCGAAATTCGCACCACTATGCCGTTTTTTGACCAGATCATTTCTGATTCTTGCCTCAAAATTCCAATTAGTCGCGAAAAACGGAAAAAACTGGACGAGAAATTCGATATTCGCAGTCAAAACCTCAAGTCCCGGCGCGGCGAGACAGAGCCGGCAAGTAGGAAGACCGCGAGAAACGGAAAAACCATGCGCCTGTCGTTGGACTGACGGGTACAGGTGGCAGTGTCGAAGGGAGGACAAATGACAATTGCCGAGGATAGAGCCCAGGCCATTGGAGGGCCTCAGCACGGGCTGACCGCCGGGGCGTATCGCAGCGAAGAGTTCTGGCAGAGGGAATGCCAGACTGTCTTGGCCAAGAACTGGGTGTTCATCGGCTTTGCCCATCAGATGGCCAACACCGGTGATGCACATCCAATCACCTGCGCAGACTTGCCGCTGCTGGCGGTGCGCGGTCGTGATGGCGATATTCAGGTGTTTCACAATGTTTGCCTGCACCGCTGCATGACATTGGTCGACAAGCCTAAGAACGTCGGCAAGCTGATCCGCTGCCCTTATCACGCTTGGGCTTATGACCTGGATGGCCGCCTGCGGGCCGCACCTCATTTTGCCGGAACCGGTAAGCAGGAGTTCGACGGCTTTGACATCAAAAATCATCGCCTCAAGCCTGTACGCACCCATGTCTGGCATGATTGGATTTTCGTCAATCTGGATGGGAACGCGCCTGAATTCGAAGACTATGCCGCGCCTTTGATTAGCCGGCTGGAGGGGATGGATTTCACCAGAGTGGAACCAATTGGCCTGCTCGACTTTGGTGAGATTGGCACCAACTGGAAGCTGATCATGGAGAACTTTATCGAGCCCTACCACGTTCAATTTGTCCATGCTTCAACCACTGATCAGCCGTTGGAAAACCACTATACCATCACCGATGGCACCTGCATCGGCAGCGCCGTGGATCTGAACGAAGAATTGGGCACATCCGGCAGTCTGGGCGTCAGCTCTCGCTATCTGACCCTGTACCCCAATTTCATTCTGGGCCGCTATTTTCCGGATCAGCTGGGCGTCTATCTGAACGTGCCCATCGGTGCCGGAAAAATGCGCCAGTACCGAGCTCTTTACACAACGGAAGGCCAGGAACTGAGCGCCGAGGAAGTACAAGCCCTCAAAAACCTATGGTGGGATGTCCACAAGGAAGATCACGAGATGGTTGAGCGCATGTTTGAGGGCCGCAAATCCCCGGTTGCTGAGGATGGGGGGCTGTTGTCGCCCGCCTGGGAGGACAGCGTCCGCGCCTTTCAGGATCTGATCGAGCGTGATGTGGCCGGTGCTTAAGAAAGAAGGAACAATATCGATGAACAAGTCCATATCAAAAGGGTTTCGTCTGGCCCATACGATGATGCGGGTCACAGATATGGAGAAGTCACTGGACTTCTATTGCGGAATTCTGGGTATGGAAGTGCAGCGGCGCACGGATTACCCCGAAGGCAAATTCACCAATACCTTTGTCGGTTATGGGCCTGAGGCCGAATTTCCCACGCTGGAGCTGACCGCCAATTGGGATCAGGGCACGCCTTATGACAAAGGCGACGGCTGGGGTCACATCTGCATCGAAACGCCGGATGTTTATGCCGCGTGCGAACAGCTGGCTGCAGCGGGGGTAAACATCACCCGTCCACCGGGGCCAATGAAAAACGGCACTAGGGTCATCGCCTTTTGCGAGGACCCTGACGGTTACAAGGTCGAATTGAACGAATCCATACTGAAACACCTGGCACAGGAAGGCTGACCAAATGGGTGACACACCTCAACTTTTCAAATTCGATCTGGTTCAAAATCGCTACGACTCGATGGGCGACAGCGACACCTACATCAAACCGATGGTCACCAGCGAATTCAGCAAGTCCATGTGCGGTGGCATCAACGTCCTGAACAATATCAAGGTGCCTTGGGATCTGACCTGCGACGAGATCATTTATTGCCTTGAGGGCACGTTCCGACTTGTTTGCGATGGCAAAAGCTATGTTTGCAATCGTGGTGACGTGCTGTTTGTCCCCAAGGACAACCACATTTCCTACGAGTCGGACGGCAAATGCGTGATCTTCTATGCCGCCTACCCTCACAACTGGAAACAGCTTGCCGGGATCACGCAGGTTCCGGGCATCGACCCAGACGATTTTGTCCCCGGCTGAACACCTTTTCGCTGAGCGACAGAACAACCGAAACCAGCACCAACACTGAGGGGTCACCCTCGGTGAACCAAATCTGATTGCCATTCGATGGGAGGACGCCGAATGCCCAAAGATAATGCCAGCACCCGCATCTACTACGAGACTTTCCATGACGCTGTCGAGCGTAACCGCCCGCGTATCGCAGAGGTACGGCAACGTCTGGAGGAGGCTGGTGTCAAATACGTGATGGCCGCCTGGATTGACCTGCACGGTATTCCAAAAACCAAACCCGTACCAATGAGTGATTTTGAACCGCTATGCCTTGGAAAAGGCCCGCAATTCGCGGTGCATTCGATTTCGTACGTGCCCGAGCTAAGCCCCGCCGACAGCGATCAGGTGGTGGTTCCGGATCTCGATGCCGTCTACGTCTGTCCGTGGGACACATCGATGGCGATCATCTTCTCGGATCTCTACTGGGAAGACGCACCCTATAATGTCTGCCCGCGTCAGGCCCTGAAACGCGCCATGCACGAGGCGGCGCTGGAAGGGTACACTGGTTACGCCGGGGTAGAACCCGAGTTTATCGTGATGAAATATGACGACGCCGGGCAGCCGGTAAAGGCATTTGACGATGACCCTGCAGATGGGCTTCGTCCGCGTCGTCAGGCATTTGGCTATGATGTTGAGTATTCGATAGACTCGATGCCATTCCTAAAAACCCTGATCGACATCATCGAAGGATTAGGCTGGAACCTGCATGACGTGGTGGCCGAGGGTGCATATTCCCAGTTTGAGCTTGATTTCCACTATACCAACCTGCTGGAAATGTCCGACCGGTTGGCTTTTCTGCGCATCACGTTGAAAGAGGTGGCCAAGCAGCATGGGCTGTTTGTGACCTTCATGCCAAAGCCAACTGTGGGGGACTGGCGGTCCGGGGCGCATATCAACATGTCGATGCAGCATGAAAGTCGCCCCGGCGAAAACATTTTTGAGACACCCGATGGCAACTGGAGCGACGAGAGCCGCTGGGCCGTAGGCGGGCTGATGCAGCATGCCGAAGCAATCACGGCGATCACCTGTCCGACCGTGAACTCCTATAACGGGTTGGTGCCGCGCGTTGGAGGTTTTGAAGGCGGCACCGTCACCTGGGCTCCGACCAATATCACATATGGCTTCAACAATCGCTCCGCCCAGTTCCGCCTGCCGCAAAGCCGTCACTGCATCGAAAACCGTGCCTGCGACATGACCATGAACGTCTATCTGGCAATGGCGATGCATCTGAGCTGCAGTGTGAAGGGGATCAAAGAAAAGACCGATCCGGGCGAACCAACGGATTTTGATCTCTACTCAAAGACCGAAGCTGAACTCGCCGAGCTCGGAATCCGCCGATTGCCGCGGACCCTGTTTAACGCGATCGAGGCCTTGCGTGGCGATGCCATGGCGGAACATGTGATGGGTCCGGTGATGCGTAATTCATATCTCGAATACAAAAACGACGAGTGGGAGCGGTATCACCAATCGGTCACCGATTGGGAAGTGCAGGAATATTTGCGACTCTACTGAGGCAGGAGATGACCAGATGGTGTCGGACTTTGAGATATACGAGCTTGGCGACCTTCCACTTTTGTCGGGCGAGGTATTGAAGGATGCCAGGCTTGCCTATCAGACCTATGGCACATTGTCGGCCGCCCGTGACAACGTCATCGTTCTGCCCACGTTTTACACAGGCACAAATTCCCGTAACGAGGGGTTCTTTGGCCCGGGTCGCGCGATTGATCCAAGCCGCCATTTCATCGTCAGCCCGAACCTGTTCGGCAATGGTCGTTCGTCGTCGCCATCGAATGCGCCTGCGCCGCAGGACGGCCCGCGTTTTCCCTTGGTGCAGATGTGGGACAACATCACTGCCCAGCATCGGTTGATCCGTGATCACCTGGGGATCGATAAAATCGCCCTTGTCGCGGGCTGGTCAATGGCGGGCTGCCAATCCTACCAGTGGGCGGCGCAATACCCGGACATAGTGCAGGCGATCCTGCCTTTCTGCGCCTCAGCCAAAACCTCACCGCATAATTTCGTCTTCCTCGAGGGGGTCAAGGCCGCCCTTTGCGCGGATAAGAGTTGGAACGGCGGCAATTATGACAGCCCACCTGAGGCCGGGCTTAGAGCCTTTGGCCGGGTTTACGCAGGCTGGGCCTTCTCTCAGACCTTCTATCGCGAGGGGCTATATCGGCAGCTGGGATTCCAATCGATGGAAGAGCTGATGCAGGATTGGGAACAGGACCATGTGCAGGGCTGGGATGCAAACAATCTGCTGGCCAAGCTTGCCACATGGCAGGCAGGCGACATCTCAGCCGGGCCGCTTTACAATGGGGATTACAAACTGGCGCTGAGTGCCATCAAGGCTCGTGCCATTCTGATGCCCTGTACTCAGGACCTCTATTTCCCTCCAGAGGACAATGAATTTGAGGCCCACCACATACCTCGCGCCATCTTCCGCCCTTACAATTCCCCTTGGGGTCATTGCGCTGCCAACCCAGGCAATGACAAAGGTTTCACGGCTCAGTTAGATGCCAATATTCGTGAACTTTTAGAAGAGTAATGCTTGGTGAAGAATCGGGGGACCGCAGCCGATATCCAGCAGCCAACCGTGATGCTGAGGGTGCAGCCCGATTTTCCGTCATTCGCTGCATCGACCTGTTCAGGGCGGGCGTTGATTTCGGTGGCGATGGTGCGGGCGATGCGGTCCAAGGATGCCCCCTGAATTCATTTGGGAAGCACGTCTTGGCCAGCCGCTCCGCCAAGGGAAAGAGACGATCGAAGCCGTTAAGCCTGTTCGGCCAAAACCAGCAAATCGTCGTGCAGGGTTTTTGCGATCTCAACGTAACCGCGGGACGTGTTGCGTGCGCGCGCCGCGAAACGTCTTTGCGACGGCAAGCGCGCACCCTGATCGATGATATCGGTAAATAAACGTTCGGCGCGCTCATTATTTGCTGCGGCACGGCCACCGCTGAACTGGGCGGGGTCAAAGGCCAGAATAATCTCGCCGTGATAGGGCGCCCCGCCTTGGCCCTCGGCAAACTCCATGCTTTCCAGGCTGGTCAGGTCGTCTATCAACGGACCAGCCAACAGTTCGATCATGATCGACAGGGCAGACCCTTTGTAGCTGCCGAAGGTCAGCATCGCGCCCTCCATCGCAGTTTGCGGATCGGTGGTCGGATTGCCGTCCTTGTCTATGGCCACGCCTTCGGGCAGGGGCTTGCCTGCCCGGCGATAGAGCTCGATCTCACCACGGGCAAAGGCGCTGGTCGCAAAATCAAAAGTAAACGGATCTTTGCCCTGGCGCGGCCAGCTGAAAGCCAATGGGTTCGTACCCAGACTGCCCCGAGTTCCCCCAGCCGGTGCGACCCAGCTGTGGCTGGGCACCATCGCCATCGCGGCCAGACCTTCTGAAGACAGACTTTCCACTTCGGGCCAAAGGGCCGAGAAGTGAAAACAGCGGTTGATTGCCATTGCAGCAATGCCGTGGGTGCGGGTCTTTTCGATAAGCACAGGCAACGCTTCACGGAAAGCCAGCAAAGACATGCCGCCGCGCGCATCAACACGAACAATGGCATTATCCGAAGGCGCAACAACCGGGGCGACATGCCCGTCAATCTTGCCTGCCTTCATGGTGTCATTGCACATGAACAGGCGGAACAACCCATGAGATTGGCAATCGTCGATCTGGCAGGTCGTCAATACATCGGCAATGGCCGCCGCATGTTCCGGGCCAAACCCCGACTTGGCCAGGATGGACAGGCTGAGGTCCCGGATCTCGTCCAGTGTCAGTGTGACCGTGTCGCTCATGCCGCGCGTCTCCCTTGTCTGAGTTGCACAATGGATAGCGTGGCACTGCGGATAATGGAAACCCGGTTTTTACCGGGGCGGGGGTCACCCCCGCGATTCAGATTGAAGATAGGCAATGACGTCTGCGATGTCTTTGGCGTTTCTCAGGCCAGAGAACTGCATCCTGTTTCCGGGGATGGCACTTTTGGGATCAGCCAGAAAGGCAGCCAGCGTGTCGGTTGTCCAAACGGTACGAGACTGTCGCAATGGGTTCGAGTAGCTGTATCCCGGGGTCTGACCAGCGGCTGTACCAATAATTCCGAAAAGCGATGGACCAACTTCGTGCAGACCCTGTTTCAGCTGATGGCAAGCCCTGCATTTGCGAAACACTTTCTTGCCCGCCTTGATGTCTCCATCGACAGCGGCGACTGCAACAGATGACACTGGCGCGGCTGCGGCCTCTTGTTTTTCCGACTTGAAGATAAATCGCGCCGTGACCGGAACGGTTCTGGTTATGCTCGGCAGATCGGCCAATTCCAGCAATTTGTCGATACCCGCGTTTACGCCTGCGTCTTCCGTGCTGATGAACACCATGTCATTGGTGGATACCATCACAGAGGTATCGGATAGCCGGGCAACAAACATCTCGGCATCAAATTCGATATTCCTGCCCACCAGGGACAAAACCGCCTCGGCATCGACTGTCGTGGTTTCGCCTACTGCAAGTGCCGAAACCTCCTGCATATCGAACTCTGCGACAAGCGACGCGGTGCCGGCATTGCGGAATACGTGTTCGATCATGCGTTCGTTGCGGATATCGACATTGGTCTCAACCGAGGAAAGATCAATTTCAATCTCAGCTTTGCCATCAGGGCTGACGAGACCAGAGAGTTTTGTGAAAGAATTGACCTCACCTACGGTGTCTTTTTTGATCGAACCATAAGCCAGCTGCGAGCCTTCAGGGTCCAGCGTCCAGTTCTGTGCCAGAACCGGGGTTGCAACAATTGTCGACGCGATTGTGACCGCCTTCAACAGAAGTTTCATTTCCTTCCTCCATCTTGTATGTCAGTCCTGACCACGCGGGCCCGGTCCGTGAATGACAAACACACACAGGTCGCGATTTATTCGATGAGTCCCGAAATTAACTCCGAACAGGCCGTGCGCGGCGCAATCCAGACGCATTCCAAGCGGGTCTGGCGGTTTGGTCTTGCACTATCGGGGGCGTCGGACGTTGCAGATGATCTTTTGCAATCGACGTGTCTGCGTGCGTTGGAGCGTCATCATCAGGTCACATCGCATGATCGGTTGGACAGTTGGCTGATGACGATCTGCCGCTCGATCTGGCTGAACGAGGTGCGCGCACGCTCGGTGCGCAAGGCCCAAGCGCTGTCCGTGACGCCCGAAGCCGAATTAATTTCGGTCGGACCGGATTCAGAAACGAATATTTTCGCCGCTGAGGTGTTTACACAAGTGATGCAGTTGCCAGAAGCGCAGCGGGAGACAGTCATGCTTGTGTTTGTTGAGGGATATAGCTACCGCGAGGCCGCCGCGTTGCTGGAGGTTCCGATAGGGACTATTATGAGCCGGTTGTCTAACGCCCGGCAGAAACTGAAAAACGTGATGCAGCATGATGCGGCAGACACCGTTCGACGGAGTGGCAAATGAAGTTTTCCGACGAGACGCTGAAGGCGTATCTGGAAGGCAATGCGGATGCAGCCGAGGCCGCCGCAATCGAAGCGGCGATCGAGACCGATCTTGCGCTGGAACAACGCCTGATGACACTGGACCTGCTGGCACCTGTGGTTCAATCAGTGTTCGAAAACATTCCTGCAGACGCGCCACAGATTGAATTGCCGCAACCAATGCCGGTCAGTACGGCCCGCACCTCGGGCGGCCCCTGGCGCTTGATGGCAGTTGCGGCGTCAGTGGCGGTCGTGGCCGTGTCCGCAACGTTCTGGGCCACACGCCCCGAGCCGATGGGGTGGGCCGAACAGGCGGCAATCTACCAGTCACTTTATTCACCGGACACGATTGCATCATTGGACAATTCTCCGGTTGCGCTTGATGCGCAGTTTGCGCGGGCTGAGGCACAGCTGGGCCGGTCGCTTAACCGGGATGCGCTTGAAACGCTGCCTGGATTGGAATTGAAACGCGCTCAGGTTCTGTCTTTTAAGGGGAAACCTCTGATTCAGGTTGTCTTTGCGGATGATCAGGGTCAGCCGTTGGCGTTTTGTGTGATCCGCCAGGGTGAGGGCGCGCCAGCAAAGGATGTCAAACTTGCGGCGATAAGTGGTGTTGCCACTGCGACATGGGCGCAGGATGGATATGGATATATGCTGATCGGCAGCAGCGAGCAGACCGATCTTGACCAGCAACTGGACATTCTGACGACAACATTCGCCGGCTAACCGGGGGCAGGGCGAAATACGTCTTGTGAACCGCACGAAATGTCCGAAATATAGCGGGCATGACGACGAAACCTGTGATGCCGGACCCGGAAGACGACGACGATGTGGTTGGTCCTCCCAGCATCTATGACACAGATCCGCCTGAGGATGATGATCTTTGGTTCCTCCCCCCGGATGAGGACCTGGCGCAGGATGTTTTTCTGCCGCCCGGTCCGGTGGTCGATCGCCGCCTGCTGTTTGATCCAAGGGACTGGCGTGCGGCCCAGGCCGAGCTGTCTTATGAACTGGCCGAACTGGCGGCCACGTTCGGGGCGTTGGACGAACGTTTGCGCGCAGGCCCGACCGGGTGGGGACACCGGCTGGCGCTGATGGATGTGTCTGATCTGGGTTGGTGGACAGGGGATAGGATCGGTGTCGACCGGCTTGCGTTGTGGGTGGGATTACGGATTGGCGCAACCGGCGATGATGTCCAGGCGATGTTCCGGGCAGGCTGGGCTGTGCGCCGACTAACTGCAGGGGCTGGGCCATCAGAGGGCGGCTGGGCGACTGGCCTGACCGCGTTTCTTGATCGCATGGCACAGGGCATCGAAGACATGCCAGAGGCCGTCGCCGATTTGGCTGAGATTATGCAGAATGTGGAAGGCTTGCATCCCGTCACGCAGGCAGCCATCGGGTTTCATGCTTGGCGCGCCCTTTCGGAAAGCCCTGGTCAGGACACTGAGGCAGCGATCATTGCAGCCCGACATGCTGCGTCGATGGGGCGGGGTGGAGCGATCTTCATGCCGTTGGCGTTGTCGGGTCCGGGGGCGTTGCGTGGGGTTGGTGAGCCGCAGGAAAAACTCGCGGCCTGGATCAGGGGGGCAGGGCAGTCGATATTAGCGGCTTTGTTGCACCTGGATCGGGTCAGCGCCTGGGATCAGCGCGCCCGCGAGGCGACAAGTGACCTGAGCGGCCGCACGCCACCGCGCCTGATCGACGCGCTGACCGCATGGCCCATGGTGTCGGCACCGCTGGCCGAGGCCCTGACACAGGCTTCGCGCGCTGCGGTGCAACGCAATATCGACCGTTTTATGAACCGGGGTTTGATCCGAGAGGTAACGGGGCAGGGGCGTTACCGGGTCTGGACAGCTGCACTGTAGCCTCTGAACAAACTGCGAATTGCCCGGTCGGCAGGGTGAAAACCCCAATTCATTCAGATAAATTCACGTGAACCCACGTTGAAGCGCGATCTCGGACGTATCTTGTCGGGTCATCCAGTTCAGTGTTTCCATCGGGTTGCTTTCGAAGACTTCTGCAGATGTTCCGTAACCGAAACATTTGCACGGCTTAGAAATGATGGGATGACAAAGTATCGATTTTTTAGCGCCGACGGGTCATTCGATCTTCGAAGCTATTTTCGTAGCCTATTGTGAGTGGTTTCGACGGTGCATTTTGATAAGCCGCTTGTGGGTCGCAAAACCAGTCATCCGCGCCGATCCCGTCACTTAGACGCTGCCAATCTGAGAATTTGGTTCCACAATCAAGAATGAAGGACTGGCGTGCGTCGGTCGGTTTCCATTGTGCATGCCTCAGCCTCGAAACTATGCCTTGTCTGGTGAACGTGAAATCCTAGTGCAAGCACTGGCTAACAATCCGCTGTCGCTGATCGATAGCGTGTCGATATTGTGTCACGCAAAATAGGCTTTTCATTCATGTAATTTAAGCCACCTGCCTTGGCAGAACCTACGAATTCGACGTGGGTGGGAAACGCAGATGAGCATCGGTTTGGAATACCGGTACATTGTTTAACATAGGCCCCAGGCGTGACGCTGCACGATGTCCGCGGTATCACAACACGCGCGACAGGAATGCCTTGGTGCGCGGTTCGCTTGGTTGGGAAAAGAGCACCTCGGGCGGGCCTTGCTCCAGGATGCGTCCGGCGTCCAGGAAACACACTTTGTCCGCCAGCTCGCGTGCAAAGCCCATTTCGTGGGTGGCAAGTACCATGGTCATACCCTGCTTTCGCAGGTCCCTCAGCACGTCCAGAACCTCGCCTACCAGCTCGGGATCCAGTGCGCTTGTAATCTCGTCAAACAGCATTATCTGCGGCTCCATCGCCAGCGCACGGATGATAGCCACTCGCTGCTGCTGGCCGCCCGATAGTTGGTCTGGATAGTGCTCCATCCGGTCGCCTAACCCAAAGCGCGTGAAAAGCTGGGTCACCCGCGGGCGCAGGTCATCTCTGCTCAGCCCTCGTACACGATGTGGCGCGAGCATCACGTTTTCTGCCGCCGTCATGTGGGGAAAGAGGTTATAGCTCTGGAACACAATGCCGATCTGTTGACGCACCGGCTGTGGGTCCAGTCCCGGTTCAGAGATGTCTTTCCCGTCCAACCAGATCTCGCCGTCATCGATGGGTTCAAGCAGGTTCATACAGCGCAAGAGTGTGGATTTGCCAGAACCTGAAGCGCCAATCAGGCACACCATCTCGCCCTCAGCTACATCCAGGTCAATGCCCTTGCATACCTCATGATCATCGAACCGTTTCCGCACCCCTCGCAAGGATAACTTGGCTGTCATGTACGGGCCCTGTTCTGTTTATTCACAAGGTAGTCCGCATACCGCGTGGCTGGTATGGTCAGCGCAAGAAAGATAAGCGCTGCGCCCACATAAGGCGTAAAATTGGCATAGAGCGATTTGTAAACACCAGCCTGTCGGAAAATCTCAACCGGGCCGATAAAGGACAATAGCGCTACGTCCTTCTGCAAAGCGATGAACAGGTTCATATTGGCAGGAACGACGTTTCGTATGGCCTGCGGCAGGACCACATAGCGCATGGTGTCCTGATCACTTAGCCCCAACGAGGCCGCAGCGGATCGCTGCGACTGATGGATCGAGTCAATGCCCGAGCGGATCACCTCGGCCACATAGGCCGAATAGACCAAAACCAGCGCCAGCGTGCCCCAAATGTAGGGGCTGTTCCAGGGCCTCGGCAGGCCCAAACCGGGCACGCCAAAGCCAATAATGTAGATTACAAGAACCACTGGCAGGCCACGGAAGATGTCCGTATATGCAATGCCGAACAGCCGCAGCGGAAAAAGCGCAGGTGCGCGCGTGTCCCGACACAGCGCGATAACCAGTCCCGTGATCGCGATCAGCGGTGCAGACCAGGCAAAAATCATCACGTTCATCAGAAAGGCTTCGAGCAATCCGGGAAATGTCTCGGCGAAGACCCGGCCGTTGAAAAACGAGCGTTGTACGGCCTCCCAACCGGGGGCGAGCGGGACGAGGACGACGATGGCAAGAGCCACGCTGACCACCGAAATCAGCGCGATGCGATTTGAGCGACGCCGTACCTCAGCTTCATAAACCTCGCGACGCGTGGGCGTCGCGACAGGGCGCTCAACCGAGTCTTTTTGCAATGATGTTTCTTCCATTTACTCGATGACCGGCACACCTGTAGCCTCGGACAGCCATTGGGTTTCAATCGCGGCAAGCTCGCCGCTTTCGGTCAATTCTGTGATGGCCGCGTTGACGCATTCCTTCAAGGCGTTGCCCTCTTCCATCAAAAGGCCGAACTGATCAGGACTTTCGGATTGCCCCGGAGGGAACTGGCCAAGCAATGCCCCGTTTTCGACCACGACAGCCGACAGATAGAGTGCCGTAGGCAGGTCATAAATTGCGGCATCGATCTGGCCAGCCATGATGGCCGCATTCACATCAGCATTGTCGTTGTAAAGCAGCGGTTCACTCGACGGTTGGATCACGTCGTTCAGCATCGGGATCGCGGTTGTCGTGGCCACAGCGCCCCACTTCAAATCCTTAAGGCCGTCCAACGTCGCTTCTGCACCGGAATCGACAACGTTCTGGGTTGTCAAAACCGCCATGGCCGAGGTGTAATATGGCAGGCTGAAATCAACCATTTCTTCGCGCTCGGGCGTGATCGAGTACTGCTGCATGTTGAAATCAAAGTTCTTTGCGCCGGGCTGAATCGCCTCGTCAAAACTTGTGCGAACCCAGGTGACATTTTCCTGGCCAAAGCCCATTTTTTCGGCGATGGCATAAGCAACGGCAGCTTCAAATCCTTCGCCGCTATCGGGCGCGTCATTCATTACCCAAGGATAGTAGGCCGGATTACCTGTTGCGATTGTCAGGGTGCCCTCTGTTAGGGTCTTGCCTTTGGCGCAGGTCCCATCGTCCGCAGCAAGCACCGAGGTTGTTGAGAAAAGTAAGGCCAGAGCTGGGCCAGCAATCAGTTTCATCAATCTTCTCCCTGTTTTTGTTTGGTCACAGGTTCTTATGCGCAGGGGGATTTGTCTAGGTGTTTGATCCCACGGCGTGATGGCGGGGAATTTTCATTGGAATGAGAGACGGTACAATGAATTTAGCGGCCAATCGCAAATCTTCTCAGGAACCGGTCGAACGGTATCGTTAAGAGATCTGTTACAAACATTTGGCCATTGACCGGACCTGCGTCTTTGCTGCGGCTCAACTGGTGGAAATCGCAAACTCAAAGGAAGCTTGAGCTTTTCTGGAGCACCTGCTCGAAACGGTTCCCTGCCATATCAACACCACCTTGACCGTCAATGGCAGCCAGCTGCAACAACCAGCTTCGCTCGAACTTGACTGAAATCCATGATGCCTACACTTGCGCCACCGATTGAAGACACCAAGTCGCCTCGCTCCATACGAAAAATCTGCAAAATCTGGACTTAAGAATCGTCTCGATTCCTTCTCGATTCGGTCCACCAGATGCCAGTACTAAACAATTGGTTTCGACATCTGGTTGTCCTCAATAATGAAAAGGACTAATTGGAGGTTTTGGTTTGAGAGGATCGCTGTAATCAGTGATCTTCTTTATTAGGATCGGCAAAACAACATGATAGACTTAAGTAAAATTCGGCCAATGCGAAGAAGCCGCAACTACGAGATTTATCAGCATCCGTTTGTTGAGCGCGCGCTGTTGAAAGTCAGAGTGGATGAACCGGTGCGCAACCACGTGATTCCTCGTTATGCCGAGAGACGCTATGGCAACCTCCGTCAGTGGAACCGGGAAGCAAACGAATACTTAGCCGCGCTGACTCGAGGCTGCCCCGAGATTGAACGCCTTGCGGATTTTATGGGGTATGCTGCGACATCTCAAGGACCAGCACTGGTGGTCGAAAAGATGACCGGCCCAGATGGTGATTTGGCACCAACGCTGGAGTCTGAACGGGCCGCATTGGGCGATGATTTGTCAGAGCGCAAACAGCTGCACGGTGAGTTTATGGAACTCATGGACGACCTTGAACGTGGTCGGATTATCGTGGGCGACCTGAGTTTTGAAAACATTGTACGGGCGCAAGAACGCGATGGGAAACTGGTCGTTATCGATGGTTTGGGCGAACGAGTGCTGTTTCCGCTGACGCTGGTTTCTGATTTAGCATTCCGCAAGTCCATCGAGCGTCGTCGGACGCGCATGGGCCAGGCATTTGGTCTGAGCTAGTAACACCCGCTCTGCGACCAACTACTGGCGCCGATTTGGCTTCGCTTCATAAGCCACCGGCCGAATAGGCGCCTTCCTGCCCGAACCAACAAGGACCTGTTGACTCCAATCAACTGGGTTAGCCAAACGATTAGCCTTTTGCGGCGTCTATCAAATCAAAGAACTTTTTTCGAACTTGGCCGAGCTTGCGGTCATTGTAACTGCGAACCCATCTTCGCAGAGGAATGACTTGTTTAGACCCAAAACTGTCAATCCAAACCCATCGCCCGGATCCGTCGGGCCATGTTTGATAGACAAGATTGCCAGTGTTCTTGTTGCTTATGATGACACGTTCATCTGACAGTTGGTCGAAATGTCTATCGAGATCGCTCAGATGCTGAGGGGTGAGACGATCTTCGGCGATTAACTGAGACAGACTTGGGGAAAGCTGCCCATCCGGATCAGAAATGCGTTCATAGACCAGCGCCAGACCCTTGTCTGTCGGTGCAGTGCCAAACACCCTGCAAATGGGCATAACATCCGGGCTTTCCTGATGGCGGACCATCAGAAAAAAGGCTTCATCAAACTCACGCATGAAACCTTTAAAAGCGGTAGCTCTACGAAACAGCCGGTCATACCATTTGTCGGTTACTAGCCTCGAACCTGCATCCATCGTATGAGGTTGTGGAACCTTTAACAGCAACCCCTTATCAAATGGGTGTTCATACACGAATTGCCTGTTTCCCTTCGCGATAACAGGGCTGTTTCCTAGTTCAAGCAAGGTGGGGTTTTGGTGGCATTTCATTTTTTCTGTTTAAGTTGATTGCAGACCAACGCAAGTCGTTTTTTGATCGTTGAAAGCGATAAGACGACGCGAACTACCTTTACTTTCTGGCCGATGGTTATGTCCGCCTGAGCAACCTGACACGGAACGGTTCCGAGTTTACCTATGCTATTCTGCGCCCCGGTGACACGTTTGGTGAGTTGGGTGTATTCCAAAAAAGCCAATATGCAGGCACCGCAACCGCGTTGAATTCTGTCACTGTCTACCGCATTCGCAGAGATGTTCTGAACATGCTCAGCCGCTCCAATATTTCGACCTGTCAGGCCCTGAGCGATCTGGTTGCGGAAAGGTTCCGAACATTCGTTGACGCCACGCGTTGTCTGACACTGAACAGCCTGTCGGCGCGCCTTGCGGAAGCTTTGTTGCGCGTTGCCAGTCAGATCGGCGAGCCGATCTCGGCCGACGGTCGGCAGGCGATCAGGATCGGGGCGTTTGTTACGCAATCCGATATCGGGAGTATGGTCCGCAGTACCCGCAGCAACGTGAATCGATGCCTGAAAGAGTGGGAGCGCGCCGACGCAATTAGGATTCAGGATCGCTCAATCATTATTCTGAATGCATCCTTCCTCGAACGGCTTCATGAAATGGAGTACGGTGCCGTTTCAAGACCCTGAGCGCTGTGAGGCTTTCACAGGAATTCCGAAGCGGCATCGAATGTATCGGTCAGGTTATGCGCAGATCTTAGGGCCCCCGAGAATGCCACTCTGTCGGCATTGCCGCCAGGTCGCCTCGGGCCAAATAAGAAACGACGAAACTGGGAAAACGCTGCTGTTCATAGCGATTCAGCGGGGTTTGTCGAGCACTGTAGACGGGGTGAAATGTGCTCCTTCTGTTGTGCCTGATTGTTCTGATCAGCCTCTCAGCCATTTGACTGCAACCTACACACCTTTGCGACAGGTGACGGCCGAATTAGATGTCGGGGGTCAACGTGCTCGTGCCATGCTGGCAGCCCAAGGAGAGGGGGATCTCTGTGTTGAAGACACCCCGAACTGGTGCCAACTGAATTGCGCAGGCCTCAGTACGCGAGCGATGCGGCTTATTCTTTTGACAACTTAAGGGTGGCATCGGTCGAACCGGTCTTTTTCAAAGACCCGGCCATGTCACTTAAGGCACGATAAACCTCTCCGGCCTGGGGGTGCCAGTTTGCCACGTCGCGTCCCTGAGTGGTCACGACTCGTTCATCTCCGCGCGCGGCCGGGCCCGTCAATGCCTGTTGCGGTCCCAAAGCAACGACATTTTCCGCAGTGCTTTCAAGAAGCCTTGCGTTCAGCAATGGGACCACATCGGCCCTGACCCCGGCTTCGGCCCAGGCTTCGCGCGCGATGGCTTGTAGCACTACTGCAAAGTTGTTCGAGATCACGGCCGCCGCGTGATAAAGGCTCTTGCCATCAGAGCGGATCGAAAAGCACTCGGCCCCCATTCTTTCCAAAATAGGTTGAAGGATAGCTAATGCATCGGCGTCACCTTCAAGGCCGCACAGGGTGCCTGTGAACTGTTTTATCGCTGTATCGGGGTCAGCGAAGGACAGGACCGGATGCACACTGGCCAAACGCCAGCCCAGCTTACGCAACGCGGCCAGCTCATCAGCCGGGAAGAATCCGCTGCAGTGAAATACTGTGGGGCGTTGTTCTATCGTTGTTTGCGTCGCGGCAAGGTCCGAGGCGACGCAAGAGATTTGCGTGTCTGGTACTGCGATAACCCAGAGATCGGCTGGCCGCATATCTGATAGGTCAGTTTCGGCCCGACCTGCGCCGACGCGTTGAACAGCGTTTTCTGCCGAGTTCCGACTTGCACTAAGAACATCTTGTATTTCGCAATCCGCCAAAGAGCTGAGAAGGCTCAGAAATGTCTGACCGACCCGGCCCGCTCCGATCAGATTTACTATGATCCTGTCCATTCTTTTCGGCCTTTGGCGACTGGCTTTGTCAGGACTATGCCTGCGGCGCAGGGCCATTGCAAAGGCCCGGCTTGACAGGATTGCAATTTCAAAGTTTCAGCGACCACCTTTCGGTTTTTGCCGGACATCACCAATCCGATCTAGAAGTCTCAAGGGTCGTTGCGACGGTTTCCGCTATCTCAGTTTCATCAGTTCATCTCTAAATGCCTCGGTTGGAGTTTGCCATCCAAGGCACTTTCTAGGTGTCCCGTTTAGGCGGTCGCAAATC
The DNA here is from genome assembly GCF_059611005.1 of Ruegeria sp. CDSB117. Taxonomy (NCBI): domain Bacteria; kingdom Pseudomonadati; phylum Pseudomonadota; class Alphaproteobacteria; order Rhodobacterales; family Roseobacteraceae; genus Ruegeria; species Ruegeria sp. CDSB117. The sequence goes on along the minus strand of NZ_JBXWOS010000024.1, from coordinate 1 downwards.
G
>NZ_JBXWOS010000023.1:0-60127 GCF_059611005.1 Ruegeria sp. CDSB117 | reverse complement strand
TTGTTCGAGATCTCGGCCGACTTTTCAGCCGCTTCCAGTGCAACACCCGACAGCTTTTCGTTCAGCGTCGCGGTCGACTTGAAAGCACCTTCCAGAGCGGTGGTGTCAACGGGGAACGCGCCCATAACGTCTTTCAGGGTCGCGGTGAAATCTTGCGTCTTTGCCATTGTCCTAAATCCTTTTGCCGAACCGGGCCCACCCCGGTTTTCATCAGCTTGAGGACAATATGGATGCCGCAATGCAGCATTGCAAGATTTTTCTTGCTGCATTGCAGAATTTTTCCACGAAATAATTTAAAATCAACCGCTTGCCTTAACCTGCACATAGGTCCCCGGCGCAGTTGCCAGCGCGGGATGAGCCGAATCGCCGGTCGCGCGCGCGGGCACCTGTTTGCCTGACCGCTTCTTCAGCCAAGCCTCCCACCGGGGCCACCAGGACCCTTCGTGATATGTGGCCTCTTTCAGCCAGGTTTCGGGGTCTGCCTTCAAATCGGTGTTGGTGTAATGCCCGTATTTCTTCTTGCTGGGCGGGTTCACGATTCCGGCGATATGCCCCGATTCCGAGACGATGAAGGTCTTTGACCGCGACCCCATCTGCTGCACTCCGCGATAACACGCCTTCCACGCCGCGATGTGATCGGTCTCGCAGGTGATTGCCATCAGGGGCACGTCCACGTCGCGCACGTGCAGCTTATGCCCCAGCAACTCGAACCCGTCGGTGACGAAGTCATTGCGCTGACATAGGCCGCGCAGGTACTGAACCGCCATGCGGCCGGGCAGATTGGCGCCGTCCCCGTTCCAGAACAGCAGATCAAACGCGGGCGGTGTTTCGCCCATCATGTAACTGCGGATCGCAGGCCCATAGATCAGGTCCTTTGAGCGCAGAAACGACATCGTTCGCCCGATGATCCACGCTTTCAGAACCCCGTCCTCCGAGATCTGATCCTCGATCCCATCCACAAAGTCGTTCTGCAGGAAAGGCGTGAACTCTCCCTGATCGCCAAAATCGGTCAGGGCCGTGAAGAACGTGGCCGACTTGATCGACTTGTCGCCCCGTTGCTTGAGCAGCGACAGTGTCAGGCTCAACGTGGTGCCCGCGATGCAATAGCCGACAGCGTTGACCTGTTTGACCATGCAGATCGCCTTGACCTCTTCGATCGCGGTCAGGAATCCGTCCTGGATATAGTCTTCCATGCCGATGTCAGCATGGGATTCATTGGCATTCACCCAGCTGACCACAAACAGGGTATAGCCCTGCTCGGTCACCCATTTGATCAGGCTGTTTTGCGCCTTGAGGTCCAGAATGTAGAATTTATTGATCCAGGGCGGAAACAGCACCAGCGGCGTTTCGTGCACCGTCTCAGTCGCAGGTTTGTACTGGATCAGCTCCATCAGCCGGTTGCGATAAACCACATCGCCGGGCGTCGTCGCGATATTGCCACCCACCTCAAAGGCGCTGTCATCGGCCAGCTTAACCACCATCTCGCCGTCATTGGCCTCGAGATCGGCCACCAGGTTTTCCAGACCTTGAATCAGTGACTGGCCTTCCGTCTCGACCGCCTTTTCCAGCGCATCCGGATTGGTCGCCAGAAAGTTCGTCGGCGACATCATATCGATGATCTGCTGCGAGAAGAACGCCAGCCGCTGCTTGTCCTTCACTTCCAGATCCTCGACCGAGGCCACCGCCTGCGAGATCGCTTCGGCATTGGTCTGATATTGCTGGCGGATGAATTTGAAATACGGGTTTGTCTCCCACAGAGGGTTGGAAAACCGCTTGTCCCGGGGGGCGGAGGCGGCCTCTTCCGCCTCCTCGCCGCTCACCAGCGCCTGCTGCGCCTCGGCAAAGTTCAGAACAGACTGGCCCCAGAACTCGATCTGCTGCTCCAACAGCTTGGCCGGGTTCTGCATCGCCTCAGCCCAATACGCCGATGCTGCCTTTGCATAAAGCTCTTGATTCGGACCGTCTAACGCAGGGTTGTGACCCTTCTTTCCCGACATCGCATCAACAAGCCGCTTCGAAAGCTCCTCCACCTTGTCCATATTTTCTTTAAGCCTCTCAAGGTGTTCCGGGGATAGCTCCGGTGTCTGGTGTTCACTTGTTGTCATTTTAACAATTCCCCCTTAACCTCGCTGCTATGCAGAATAATCGTCGTGGGCTTGGGGAGCAAAGCGACGAATGGTCCGACACTCACACCGGCAGCCAGGAGGCCCCCTATATGCGCTACATGATGACCTACGACCTTATGGAAACCATGCGCAACACGAACCAATGGATGGGGGCAACGGCCAGTGCTATGGCGTCTTACCCACTGTTCTCCATGATCCCCAACCCAGCGTTCAGCATGATGGCCGCATGGGGCGAAGTGACCGAGCGCACGTTTCAGCGCATGATCGCAAAGCCGGACTGGGGTATTCGAACGTTCACGTGTGAGGATGGCAAAGACCACCTTGTTGATATTGTTCCCGTAATGGAGCGCCCATTTGGCGACCTGATCCATATTCGCGTCAACGGACGGGAAGAACAACCCCGTAAGGTACTGTTGGTTGCACCTATGTCGGGGCACTACGCGACTTTGTTGCGCTCGACAGTCAAGAGCCTGCTGGTCAATTGCGAGGTTTACGTAACCGATTGGCATAATGCGCGTGATATTCCCGTTTCCGAAGGCAAGTTCGATGTCGAGGATTACACGCTCTACCTTGTCGATTTTATGAAGGAACTGGGCCCGGACACACATGTCGTCGCCGTTTGCCAACCCGCTCCGCTGACCCTGGCCGCGACTGCATATCTGGCCGAGGTTGAACCCAAAGCCCAGCCAAGCACACTGACCCTGATCGGTGGGCCGGTTGACCCTGACGCCACTCCGACCGACGTGACAGATTTCGGCCGCCGCGTCACCATGGGACAGCTGGAAGAAACCATGATCCAACGCGTGGGCTTCAAATACAAAGGCGTTGGGCGCATGGTCTATCCCGGGCTACTGCAGCTTGCCTCTTTCATGTCAATGAATGCAGACCGCCACTCCAAGGCGTTTACAGATCAGATCCAGCGCGTGATGCGGGGTGAAGCATCGGATCACGATGCCCATAACAGGTTCTACGATGAATATCTGGCCGTTATGGATATGCCAGCCGAGTTTTACCTGTCCACGGTCGAGCGCGTTTTCAAAAACCGCGAAATCGCGCGCAACGAGTTCATTGTTGCGGGGCACAAAGTCGATATCGGCAAAATCACTGATGTTGCGGTCAAATCGGTCGAAGGCGCAAACGATGACATCTCGGCCCCAGGTCAGTGTATCGCCGCTCTTGAGCTGTGCACCGGCTTGCCGGCCAACAAAAAGGCAAGTCATGTCGAACCCGGAGCCGGCCATTACGGAATCTTCGCGGGGCGCAGCTGGCGCGACAATATCCGGCCGCTTGTGATCGACTTCATGAACGCCAACACGCGCAAACCACAGCGTCGCGCGGCAAACAAAAACAAAGTGGCCTGAAAACGATGAGCAGGAAGACGGTGAAAGATACCCCGTTTTCCTGCTCTTGCGGTTCCCTACATGGACGGATCAGCGCCGCAGGCGTGAAACACGGCACACATGTCGTGTGCTACTGTCACGATTGCCGCGCGGCGCAATTGTACTTTGGGCAACCCGATCCTGCCCCCGGTCCTGTTGAAATCCTGCAGATGCTTCCGGAAGAGATCCATTTCGACGGTGGCGCAGAGCATCTCGCGCTGATGCAACTAAGCCCCAAAGGGATGATGCGCTGGTATGCCAGTTGCTGCAATGCGCCACTGGCGACCACACCAACAACGCCGAAGTTCCCATTCGCGGGTTTTATCGTCAAACGTATCCCCGACCCAAGTGGGTTGGGGCCGATCACCACGCGCGGGTTTATCCCCACAGGACACGGCAAACAGACCCATGAAAAGATTGGGTCAGCCGTATATGGGCTAGTGACCCGTGTCGCGAAATCGCGGGTGTCAGGCAGTTGGAAGAACACACCCTTCTTCGACCCAGGCACTTTTGACCCGGTTGCCGAGCCTGTGATCCTCAGCAAATCCGAACGCGCAGCCCTTTATCCGTAGGTGGTTCGCGCAGGTGTGCTTAACCAGTTCTCAAGCGCTTCATTGACGACCTGAGGGGTCTCGAGGGTTGGCAAATGTCCCGCGTCCTCAACCACTTTCAGTTCGGCATCCGGGATCAATTCCGCCATAAAGGCGTGTTTGCGCACAGGTGACAGCAGGTCACGCGCCCCACACAGCACCAGCGTGGGGCACTTGATCGTCCTCAGCGCCCCTTGCTGATCAGCGCGCCGCTGCAAAGCGCGCATCTGCCGGTCAAAGACATCCGGCCCCTGGTCCAGAGCCATTGTTATCACGTCATTTAGGATAGGAACGCGTCTTGGCCCTGGGGCCAGTGTGTCTGACCCAATGATTTTTCGCATCACCTCTTCAAGCCGTCCGGCCTTCGCGCCGACCATATGCTCTTCTCGCGTTGCTGCGATCTGGGGCGTGTCGGCCTGCGCATCCGTCGCCATCAGACACAGGCGCGAGATTCGGTCAGGTGCACGGCGAACAAGTTCCAAGGCCACGACGCCGCCCATGTTCAACCCGGCCAGTGCGAAACGATGGGGCAGTTGATCCAATAGGCCCGATGCGATCTCTTCAATCCGCTCACCCAACGAAACTGGTGCAACTGTGACCGCGCGTTGACGAGAAAAGTGGGCGATCTGAGGGGCGAACACCCTAGAATCGCACATCAATCCGGGCAATAGAACCAACGGCTCGATCAATCGCGGCCTCCTTCGTCTCAGCTTCTTGAGCGGCTTTGTTTTTTAACAAGATGAGAGGTTTTTTCAGTCTGAGCAAGTCAAACTTCACGGATAGGCAATACCGCGAAACGTGGGAAAATCCGCATAGCGCTTTTGACGAGTCTTCAGGTCTTCGCCCGGATTTTCGCCCGCACGCAACAGGCAGCCGCGCGGGGCGATGTAGCTGTCGATACGCTTGAGGGGAATTGGTCGCCACACCAGATTGAAGGCGCAGAGCTTTGGAAAGAACCAAATCTCGGAATACTCCAGATAGTCGTGCATCCACCACGCAAGATCGCGCCAATCCCGGCCTTCCACGTAGCGATCCGCAAACCACGGGACAACAATCGACGCCCCAGCAATCCGATCATCGCCGGTGCCCCAATCCCAGATATGGCACTCCAGTGGATTATCGTTTCGGGCGCAGTTCAGCCGGTTTTCATTGCCATATTGATTCAACGACGGCGATCGGTAACCGGACCGGACTGCCACGCGTCCGAACGTTTCCTCTAACGGGTCCAGCAACGTCTGGCAAAAGGCTCGGCCGGTTTCGATGGCAAGATCAGGATTGTCGGGAAGATTTTGTTTTTTATGGAAATTTCCAATCTCGGAATACAAGAAATCCCGCATGAAAAAGTGCTTGGACAGGCGCACGCGGCCAAGAGTTTCAAGGCTCCACATGCTGCCCGGCTTACGCATCACCCGTACCCGTTCCAACGAAACGCCCCATCAGGCGCCAGAGGTGAGAACGGGTTGAAAGCGACCTCCCATATCGTCCCCTCGGGCGCGCGGAAGTAACCGTGATGCCCGCCCCAGAACACATCCGAGGCCGATTTAAGAACCTCGGCGCCAGCGGCCTGAACCTTGCTTAAAACCTGCGCGACATCTTCCTTTGACCGGCAGTTATAGCTCAGCGTCAGCGCCCCACGGCCCAAGGTGCCCACGTCAACACCAATCTCATCGGCCATTGCCGGCAGAGGATACAGCCCCAGCGTCTGCCCGATCAGATCAAAGGCAATCACACCGTCCGGGCTGTCGACACGTTTCCAGCCGATCTTTTCGTAGAATGCAGCGGCGGTTTCAGGGTCTTCCACCCCGACAGTTATTAGGCTGACGCGCTGTTCCATCATTCGATCCCCTGCTCTTTCAACCATGCCAGAATACCAGCGACCGCAGCATCCGTCTGTTCCGGAGACATCAAACGTCCGGCAATGACATGGGACGATGGGTCATCGCCCGGCCCCATCGTAACCGTCTGAACACTTGCAGGTCCGCCCCAAGCTTCGGCCACCTTGTGGGTCAAGTCCGGGCGCACAACCTGATCATCGTCAGAAAACCAGAACAGCGCCGGGACACGCGCCTGCGAGAAGTCCATGGCATAAACAGTCTCAACCAAGGCGGTCATAGGCACAACTGCCTCCCACGGATAAACCGACGACCAGTACTTGTTCTTCTCGGGATCCGGCCCCGAGACGTCCCGTTCTTCCCCCATGATCAATGGCAACCAGCTTCGCGCCCATGGAAGGCCCGGTATCCAAGCACCGGGCGTGTTCACACCAAAATTCGGAGAAACAAAGACCAAACCGGCTACGTTTTCTATAAGCGCATCGTCCAATGACGCCGCCGCAGCCAGCGTTCCACCGGTGGAGGTTGAAATCACGACGACCTGTTCGCCCACCGCACGGGCGGCGGCCAACCCTTCGGCCATATCCTGCATCCAGCCCGAGGCGGTGCCTTCGGCCATCGCCTCCCCGCCGCGCCCATGACCCTGCAAGCGGGTGTAGACCAGATTGGCCCCTAGCGCATCGGCGACCATGTCCGGGACAGGGCGAATTTCCTCGGACGAGGCGGAAAACCCATGCAAATACAATATGGAAACCGGGGTGCGCTGTTCCTTGAACCCGTTTTGCCAGACAACCCGTTTCTCAACACCCGGAGTTATGTCATCGAAAGCGGACTCGACGCTTTCGAAATAGACCTGCACCCCTTCGCCAAACTTGCGCGGTTCAAATGTCGGGTTCAGGTTCACTTCTTCGCGCGGACCGAACCAATAGATCAGGGCACCAGCCGCGACCAGCACCAGAAGAACACGCCCGATGGCTTTGCCCACCCCCCGGATCATTGCGCGTCCATCACTTCAAGCACGGCGTTTTCGATGATTTCCAGGCATGGCCCGTCCGAGAACCTGTGGTCTGCATCCTTGACCAAGAGCAGGCGCATATCTGAACCGGTGGCATGTTCCACCAGACGCACAGCGGTTGCAGTGGAAACAGCAGTATCTGCAGTCCCTTGCAGAAAACGCACCGGAAACTGAAGATTAATTGCATCCCGCAGAACCAACTGCTGTCTTCCGTCCTCAATCATGCGTTTCGTGATGATATAAGGCTCCATATAGTCAGAGGGTAATTCGACATACCCTTCGGTTTCCAACACCTGTTTTTGCGTGTCAGAAAACGATGCCCAATACCCGTCTTCAGTGAAATCAGGCGCGGCGGCGATGGTCACCATACCTGCAATCCGATCCGGCATTGCCTTCGCCAGCAAAAGCGCTTGCCAGCCGCCCATCGACGACCCGACCACGATCAGTGGCCCATCGGTCAGCGCAGTCACCGCGGCCAGAGTGTCCTCATGCCAGTCCCCGATGCAGCCATCCTCAAACTTGTCCAAACTTTCACCGTGACCAGAGTAATCAAACCGCAGGAATGCCTGACCGCGCGCCTTGGCCCAGGCCTCGAGATGCACGGCTTTGGTGCCTTCCATGTCAGACTTGAGCCCACCCAGAAAAACAATGGTGGGACCGGTCCCTTCACTCTTGTGATACGCCAACCGCCGCCCCTGCGCCGTGTTCAGAAAATCCGTCGCTGCCATGTTGCCCTCTTTCCTTTTGAGGTTCATCATGCACGGCTGCCCCGTGGCTGCAATTCCCGAATTCGAACCTCCCGCTGCGTCAGACATGGCGTCGTTGGGTGCTTGACAGGTCATGCTGCAACTGCCAAATGGATCGAACACACATAACCCGCAACCGGGCGTTCTCATACCCCGCGCCAGCGAACCCCCTGCAAATTCATGGAAAAATACCTAAAAAACAGGCATTTACTTGTATCACCAAACCGTTTCACTGCCCCTGTCAGACCCACTCAACCCGCGTGGATATCATGCCACAACAGTGACGCATCAGTGACGAAGGGCTGGTAGCGGTGCGATGGCGTTGCTAAATCCAAGGTGTCGGGGGGTGCGCCAACACCCGCCCGACTGACACGACCGAACTGCATAAGGACACGGCCATGACAAAGAACACATCTGACTTTCTGACCTCAGTTGCAAGTCTCGTGGATCAGGACGACCGCGACCCCCGCGAGGTTGTTGCTGACCTGATGCAGGCTGCACTCGACACGGGCATCCGCAAGGAACTGCGCGCCAGTGTTGCGTTTGCCCTCGAACAGGCGAACGGAACCGCTGCCAAGGAATTGACTGATCTGGCCTGCCGCCGCCTGAAACCCGGTCGGCGTCTCTCGGACCCGCAATATGCGGGCCTTACGCTTGTAGCCACCACGCGGGGCAAGCGTTGGATTTACCGCACCCAGAAAGGCAAGCGGCAGCGACAAATCACCCTCGGGCACTACCCCGCCATGAGCCTTGCCGAGGCACGAGAGGCGTGGGCGCAGCCCGTCACCAAGGTCGCCGACAAGCGGTCTGAAACGACGCTGGACGAACTGACCGAGGCTTACATCACAGCCATGCAGACGCGCGGCACAAAGTCGTGGCGGCGGTCAGAGAACATCCTCACCAAGAACGTTCTGCCCAACCATGGCGGCATGCGCCTCGGCGCGCTGGACGTGGAGGCCCTGAACGCGACGTTTACCCACCTGATAGATGACAAGCCCGGTGCGGCGCACAACATCCGCATGGCGATGGCAAGCATGTTCAAGTGGGCCAGCGAGAAGAAAATGATGCCCGCAGGCGTACCGGTCCCGCAGTTGGATAAGACCCCGAAATCACAGATCAAGGACTACCGCCCGTCCATGTCCGAACTGCGCACGATGGTCCGGGGCCTTGACGAACTGCAAGACATCGACCGGGACATCATGCGCCTGCAACTGCTGACGGGCACCCGCATCAGCGAGGCGCTGGGCGCTGAGTGGTCGGAGATTGACCTTGAACATGGACGCTGGACCATTCCCGCCCAGCGCATGAAAGCCAAGAAAGAACATCTGGTCATGCTCTCGGCGCAGGCGGTCGAGTTGCTGCGCAACCAACCCACGCGAGAGGGTCGTGTGTTCGGTCGTCGTGGCCGCAAGACTGTCTCGTTGAATTGGGCGCGGCAGCGCGACGAGTTGAGCCTGCCCACCGACTACACCAGCCACGCCAACCGTAAGGCGCTGCTTAGTTGGGTTGCCGAAAACGGTGGCGGCAAGGACATCCGCGACCGCCTGTCCGCACATAGCCCTGACACCAGCGAGGCGGACGCGCATTATCAGCTATCCGAGTTGAACCAGCCCGCCGCCGAATGGTGGCAGAAATGGGCGGACTTCCTCGACGGGCTCACCGCTGAGAGCGTGGTGCAGTTGTCGGAGGGACGGGCATGACCAACCCGAAACCCAACCCGTTCGCCGACGCCCAGCGCGTCGATACCTCGGCCACGATCATGCGCCGCCTGAAAGTGAGCCGCGAAGAAGCCGAGCGGCTGGCGGCGCTGCCACCGGGTAAAGTGAGTGCGCTGGACTTCATCAAATTGCGCCTGCTGAACCTAGACAGGCCTGACCCCCGAGAGGATCACATAGAGGCAGAATCGGCTTACACGGCAGTGCAAAGTGTCCTGAGCGAGCGCAACAGCGCGCGCGGTAAGAACGCCCGCCCCGGTCGTCGTCCTCACCATGACGAGGTGATTAGGCGAGCGATGGCGATAGCTGAACGCAGCCCAAACATGGCAGGTTCGGCGAAACACCTCGCGGAACGGGTTTATGATGAGATGTCGTTAGAACGGACTGCGGACGAGGTGGCGAAACTACCTTCCGAGGGCAGCATAGCCTGCTGGATACGAGCGGAATTCAAGAAAAATGGACCGCTAAAAAGATAGTTTGCGCGTAACTGAGTTACGAATTCGTCCATCTGGAACACCCCCTGTTAGCCAAGTGTCACGACCTAATTAATGGAGTGACACATGGCTAGAGAGCCTGACCTGACTATCGCCGAGGCATGCACTGAGATGAACGTCTCGCGTAATGCGGTCGGCAAGCTGATAGCGTCCGGGCAATTGTCTACTTACTTCGTAGGCAAGCAAGAGCGCATCACTCGAACCTCACTAGATGAGTACAAGGCGAACAACGCCTACGTGCCCGACCCTGCCCTTTTGGCTAAGGTGGCAGGAGACGCAGCATGAGCGCCCCGGTCCCTACCCCAAATCAATCCTCGGACCTGTCCGTCAAGGAAACCTGTCGCGAGTTGCAGGTGTCGTCCTCGACCGTCTGGCGCTGGCTCAGTAGCGGCGAGTTGACCGGCTACTCGAACGGGCGCGTCACGCGCATCGACCGCGCCAGCATCGACGCCTTCAAGGAACGGAACCGCATCCAGCCAAAGGAGCGAGACGATGCCGCGTGATCTGGACCTGGCGCTCCTGAACCAGCGAGCGTGAGGGAAATAAGTGCTGTTTCGGAGGGGCATCAGTGACGCGAACAGTGACCGCCTCTGCCCGAGCCGCCGAAACACTCAGGAAAACGATGAATTGCTCGCAACACAAGCTTCTGTGGGCACAAGATGAAGGAAAACGGTGAAATGGCGCGTAATCGGAGCACCCCGCCGCTCAGCTACACGCGGATTGAACTGACCAACCCCGAGACGGTTGGCAAGCACTACCGCTGGGGCGCTGACGACGAACTGGTCAAGGAAACCGTTGGTTGGCTCAACGCGGGGCGGGCTTTCGTGGACCAGGCCATCGACATGGCGGATTTCGCCACGGTGCTGAACACGGAGCTACGCGCTGGGCAGGACGTGCTGACCTACGGCGTCCCAACAGTCGACATGCCCGACGATGGTGTACCGCTGGTCACTAAGGGGCGGGTGACACCCGGCACCATCGCCCGCAGCGAAGACTATTTCGCCTGGCCCAAGGGTCCAGCCATCCTTGCCGCCGACTACGACCCACGATCCGACCACGCCGCGCTGAGCCGTGACGAGTTGTGGCGACAGGTTGTGACCGCTGCGCCGGGATATGCCGACCATGACGTGTTGTGGGGCTGCTCATCGTCCTCCTTCATCTTTGACGCCGATTTCGGTGACGAGGTGGTCGGACTGAAAGGACAACGCGTTTACATGGGCGTTGAGGACGGCACGGACATACCCCGCGCCGCCGCTGTTCTGCTCAAGCGCCTCTGGCTGAACGGGTTCGGCTACATCCTCATCTCAGCCAGTGGCACGCAACTGATCCGCGCCACGCTTGATCCGTGCATGTACCAGCCCTCACGACTGGACTACGCCAGTGGGGCCGTATGTGGCGAGGGTTTGGAGCAACGCCGCCCTGACGCCTTCCTGATCAGCGAAGGTTTGGCACTAGCCGATACGCGACGGGTTTTTCCTGACCTGACATCCGATGAGGAGCGTGAATATGCGGAGCGTGTTGCGCGCGAAATGGCGCGGACGCGGAATGCCGCACTCGCCCAGCGCGGGGCCTGGGCAGACGAACGGCTTGAGGTGGAGGCGCGCACGGCGCTGGGCGTCGCGGCTACGCCACGGGCCATCGCCGCGCACGTGACCGACGCCACGCAGCGCGGTCGGCGCAAGGAACTGCTGGATATGCTTGAGACGGAACACACGGTCCTTGAGTCGGATTTCGTGCTGCACCTGTCCAACGGGCAACTCGTGACCGTAGGCGACGTCCTGATGCACCCCAGCGCCTACGAAAAAGCCAAGACCCGCGACCCGCTGGAACCCGATTACCGGGGCGGTGCCATCACCGGAATGATCTTTGCGTATGCCCGACGCCTCACGTCCCACGCACACGGGAAAGTGCGCAAGTACATCCTTGGCACTGACGCGGAATACCGGGACGTGTTCGCCCGCCGTTTCGACGCGCTCAGAACACTCCCGAGACGCGAACAAGACACTCGCGAGGCGCGAATTGCCCGCATGATGGAGACCAGACTGAAATGAACACCAACGACATCAAAAGACACCTCGCGGAAATCGCTGAGATGGACTGGCTCGAACATGACAACGCGCTCGACTCGCTACTCGATGAGTGCGCAAACGCGGGCGTTTCCATGACCAAGAGAAACCTCGAAAGGTCACTCAAGCGGATGATTAAGCATCGAGACGCAGGCGAACGGCAGGACGCCGCACAACAGGCGACAGACATTCTCAACGAAGAATTCTTCGTGTTGATCATCGGCAGCAAATTCCGCGTCGGCCATTGGGTTGAACAGCCGATGCGGCTCAAGAAGAACGCGACCGGCGACATGAAAATGCGCAAGGTTCTTTCGCTGCTCACCAAGACAGATTTCTTGGCTCTGGTCGAAAACATCACCGTTGCGACCCCCGGGGGTTTGGTGCCTGCCGGTCCACTTTGGATGGCATCACCCGACCGACGCCAGTACAGGGGCACGGTCATGAGGCCCACGGGCGAGGTTCCTGACGGCTTCCTGAACCTGTGGATGGGCTGGGGTGTCGAGCCGAAAGAGGGGCCGTGCGACCTAATCCTCGACCACATCCGCGACGTGATCTGCAATGGCGACGACGCGCTGAACGAATACACCCTGAACTTCATCGCCGCCAAAATCCAAGACCCGGCGCGCGTGATGGGCGTTATGCCCGCCTTTCTCGGTGGTCAGGGCACGGGCAAGGGCATCATCTTTGACGACCTGTTGGCACAGCGCATTTTCAACCAACACGCCGTGGTGATCGAGGAAAGCGGTCACCTGCTTGGAAAGTTCAATAAGCACCTTATGAGCGCCTGTTACGTGTTCGCCGATGAGTGCTTCTTTGTCGGCGACAAGAAGGCCAATCAAAAAATGAAACGGCGCATCACGGCCAAGACGATGCTGCTTGAGGCCAAGGGTCTCGACGGCGAGACCACACCCTCATATCTGGGCATCATCGCCGCCACGAACGAAAGTCACGCCGTCCACGTGGAGCATGATGACCGTCGCGTTGTGGTTGGTCGGACTAGCGATGGCCGTAAGCGCGACTATGACTATTTTGAACACCTCTCAGATCATATTGAAGGCGACGGCGCGGCACACTTCCTACAAAAGATGCTGAACCGTGACGTTTCGGACTGGAACCCGGAACGCGACCGCCCCCTGACAGCGGAAACCATCAGCCAGAAAGAACGGTCTCTCAAAGGCGTCCACAGATGGTGGATGGAAGTCGTCCACAGCGGAGAATTCCCCGAAGAAGGGTACGCTTTTGAGGGCGGATTTGGCGGTAAGGTCCCCGATTGGCAGAAGGAACCAATCCGAATTTCTCGGAAAAAGGTCCGAGACGCCTACCAGAAGTGGACCCTGAGCCACGCCGGTGAGCGGTACTCGGACCACGGCTTCAAGGCGTTCTGGAACGCCTTGGCAGAGATAGCGGACTTTGGAGAGCCGGAAGGTTCGAACAGCGACCAAAAGAGCATTTTTTCGGAATTACCAAAACAAATCATAAAGTTAAATGCATTTTTGGGCCTTCCTGACGAGTTTTGAGAGGAAGGAACGGAAGGAATGAATATATATAATCATTTAATACGCGAGAGCGCGCTCCCTCCCGAACTGTATGACAGGGAGGTGTATATACATACAGACGCACCGCGCACGCCATAAATATAAAAAATACCCATTCCTTCCTCACTTTCCTTCCTCTCGGGTCTTTTGACATGAACCGGCACGAGCGCAGGAAGCGCGCCGCACAGGCCCGCAAGCCCGGTGTCGTCACTATTGAGGCGACGCCCCTCATATTCGAATTTCTGGATGGTAATCCCGACGCCGTGGAGGTCGCCACACGGGTGTTCGGTAGCCTCGGCAGGGATATCCATGCCTGTGCGGCCTGTGACATCCGCTGGCACTACGACCTGCAACCTGTTCTCCTAATCCGCATTCGAGAAGGTAAGCGCCGTGACCGGACATATGTCGGGGCAGACTACCACGAGTGTATCCAGCGACATGGCGCAAAGTGCTACTGCGCCGCTGACGTAATGAGAATACGCGCGACATGGCTTGCGTCATCCAACCCGCGAAACCCAAAACCAACGGCGATCGAGGTGCGCAAAGAGATCGACCTAGTACCAGCATGCAGTGAGGCTTCGTCGATCGAACGGTAGGCGTCGGGGTGGGTTTTGTCAGGCCAGGCAAAATCCCGAAAATACCCCCCCACCCCGACAAAAACACGGGGGCCAGTGGAACTGGGCCTCCCCAAATCGCTTCACCCTTCAAAATTTTTTTTTTTCGATTTTTACGTATTGCGTTCTGCCCAAAAATTTTTCGATTTTTCCCGAATACACGACCGCAGACAGCGGCAAGCTAATCGCTCAAGCTACCGGAAGAGCGGCTGCTTTGGGCTCGTTGTGGACGTTCGCAGTATTTTCGTGAGCGTCTGCTTTGCGGACAGAGCGGACATTGGCGGTAAAAAGCCTAATTAGCGCTGTCGGCCCAATCCAGTCAATCACCGCCCTTGTCGCAAACGACCGGTTCAAGGTCAGGTGTGCTTCAAACAAACCGTTTCAGTCGATTGTCGTGAAGTAATAGGAGAACCACCGCCGGGCGGCAATTCTCCGGCATTGTTATTCGCCGTATCCCGGCTCACCCAATTCGTAGGGCAATTGGTCTAGATGCTCTATGAATTCCAACGGGTCAAACGGCAAGCTATCAAAATCTGCTGGCGGGTTTGACAAGGCCAGCGTGGCGGGACGGGCATTGGACAGGTTTGCATACGCTGGTCCGCGGTTGTGTTTGCGGTCCGGATACTTCTGTTTCCACAATTCATGTCGGGCGCGCATTCGCTTAAACGGCTCCTTAAAGTGGAAGCCACCGACGACGATTGGATTGGCTTCACGGTGGTCGTTATATAGATCGTAAACAGCAGTCAGGCCGGACTTGGCCTGCCCCGGATCATCCGATGTCCAGTGGATTTTGAACTGGTCTTTGACTGTGGCCGCTAGGTCAGGCCCCTGGTAAATGAACACGTGATCGCGCCGTCCGTGGGTATCGCCGTTGAGCAGCAGCGCCGTCTGATCGATGCCGTCGATGATGCGGTCGGTGGGAATATGCTGGGTGGCTCCTGCCAGCCTAGCAAATGTCGTGAACAAATCGGTTTCGTGAATCATGTCAGCCGCATAAGTACCTGGCTCGATCACGCCCGGCCAAAGTGCTGCTGCGGGAACCCGGACACCACCTTCAGTAAAGTCGCCCTTGCCACCACGAAACAGGCCTTCACCTAGACCGGCACCGGCAGGCGGATTGTGTGTCATCGGGCCATTGTCGGCCATGGCAACGATCAGTGTGTTTTCTGCAATTCCTAATTCTGCCAGCGTTTCCCGCAAAAGAGCGATGTCGGGTTCAATTACGCGATGATAGCTTTCCCCCACCATGCCGCGCTGCAAGGTCACTTTCTGAGGGTTAGGAATGAAGGACATCCAAAGCGGCCACCATGCGACGTAGAATGGCTTGTCTGCTTCTGCACTTTGACGAATGAAGTTGATTGCACGCTTCCGGCTCTCGATGTCGAAATCATTGTAGTCCTGTACTTCTTGTGAGCCGTTGCGCCATTCGGCGGCTTGTTCGCCTTTCTTGCCTTCCATGTAAAATACAAAACCTTCGTCCAGAACGAATCTATGGTCGCGCTGATAGGGGTTGTCAGCAAGCAACTCCTCTTTCATCCCAACAATCGCGTTGGCACCCTCTCCAGTTGCATTATAAAGGCTCGTGACTTGATTGTAGAGCGCCCAGAACGCGACATCAAAACCTTGGTTGATGGGATAGGATTCCTCGATATCTCCCAGATGCTGTTTTCCGAAAAAACCGGTTGCATAACCCTGGGCCGACAGAACTTCGGCCAAAGTCACATTTTCCGCCGCCAGTCCGGTATACTCAATCGGAAATCCGATTTCCCAGGTGCCTGTGCGGATAGCGTTCTGGCCTGTCAGAACCGCCGCACGGCTGGGCGTGCAGCCCGGCTCAGTATACATGCGTGAAAACTGCATTCCATCGTCGGCAAGCTGGTTCAGATTTGGTGTCGAGTAGCCGCGTATTTGCTGATAAACCGGATCGCCGAAAGCCATCGGTGGCTGGTCGTCCCACATGTAGTGGACGATATTCGGGGGGGCACCGTATTGCTCTCTCAGGGCCGCCAGTTTCTTGTCCAGTTCGCCGTCCTCAACGGCCCAGACCTTCCCGTTCTGCGCTTCCAGAATGTAGTATTCAGCGTCATGAACTATTGCGTTTTCCTGTGCGAGAGCGCTCGTTGCGAATGCCGTAAGGATCGCAATTACTCCCACAGATCGTTTTTGTTTCATGGTTTGGCATCCTTGTTTGAATTCTTTTGGTTCTTCAGGCCATCAGTGATCAGCTGATGGGTGTATGCAGACAGTGATTGAGAAGTAGCGGCAGCCTGCCGGGCCAGTTCCGAACGTTCATCCCGCGTTAGAAGCGTGACGATGCGTTCTGAACGTCGTTCGCACTTTGGGAGCGGCGGGCGTCCCATTGTAGCCGGTTTGCGTTCTCTACCTTCCACGCGGGTCAACTTGCTCAAGCATTCATCCGGAGGTTAACATTACCGGGAAACTAACTGAGGCAGGGAATGAACCACATCAAAAATTCGCCAAACCTGCCCAGGTCCGAACCACTGGTGGTGATGACGTTGCCGGAGCCAAACGACATAAACGGCTTCTCTCCATGGGAAATTGATTTTCGACAGATCGAGGCCGGTGCAATGGAAACCAAGGTAACGCTTCGCGCCGGAAGCATTGTAACACTGTTGAACATTTCAATGTCACGCGCCGTACACCAAACCGGCGTGTCACCCAAAGGGTTGCTTACCTTTGGAGTAATCCGGCGCAACGATGTTCAGGTTTGGCAAGGTCAGGAGACATCGGAATCCGAATTGCTGTCTTTCGGCAGTTCCGACCCTTTTGACGGCGTAAGCGCCACACATTTTTGCGGCACAACTGTTTCTGTCAAAGAGCACGATGTAGAATTCCTGGCTGACGCCTTGGGCCTGAATATCCCGGAGAGCTTACGAACTTCTGCGAAACCGGCAATTTTTGGACAGCACAAACGTCTGGCAGCGATACGGCAACTCTCTGAAAGGCTTACGGGCAGTTACGCACCGCCGATGACCGACGCCATCGAAGAGGAGATTGTTGCTGGCCTTCTGTTAGCGGCAAACTCATACGATCAACACGAAGACAAAAGCACGCCTTTGATCCGGTCTCGGGCCGTTTCGAAAACTACCGAGTTGATGCTAGCCCACCTTGGCGAAAATGTTCCGATCAGCCAAATATGCAGGGAGGTCGGTGTTTCATGGCGCACTTTGGATCGTGCCTTCCTCGAGAAGTTTGGTGTCGGGCCAAAGAAGTATTACCAACGAGTTCGCCTAAATCGGGTTCGATCCGACCTGATCCGTAAAACCAGTCACTACAGCATTTCCGACATCGCTAACCGCTGGGGTTTTTGGCACCTAGGGCAATTCGCTCAAGACTACCACAACATGTTCGGGGAGTTGCCATCACAAACCGGTGCAGGTCAGAAGTGAACACCCGATTTATCTTTCAAGATTGCTGCGGAAACATGTGTCTGGATGTTGACGGCCAATGAGGGAGCATTCGGTCAATCAATCAAATGGTGGTGTCAGACCAATTCGAACCAGTCTCAGTTTATCGCCAATTGCCGGAACTTAGGCGGAACAGAGTTGCCGCCACTCAGTAAGAGCAGCGCTTCGGTTGAGTTTGAAGCTGTCTCGTGAGTAAAGGTGGCGTTCCTGGTTGAAGTGGTTGTGGATCGAAGAATGGACAGCAGCGAATTTTTGCAAACATCGCATTTGCCGGAAGCGCAGCATCGCTCGTTCTCGTCGTCGAAATGGAAGGTGTGAATTTTCCGCTCGGTTGTTAAGCCAACGACCAGTTTCTTGCCGACCAGCGCTGCCAACGACCCTCATTGCAGCGCCGTAGGATCGAAGTTTGTCCGTAACGATTACTTCTGGTTTGCCGTATCGCTTCATTGATTTTCTGAGGAATTTCAACGCTGCTTTACGATCACGCCGCTTCGTAACGTAGGATTCCAACACCTCACCTTCGTGATCAACGGCCCGCCACATGTAATGCATCTCTCCATTAATCTTCACAAAGACCTCATCCAGATGCCACTGCCAGTTTGAGTATGCGCGTATTCGACTAGCGCGGTTTTTACGGATCTCGGATGCAAACATAGGTCCAAATCTGTTCCACCAAAATCGAACCGTCTCGTGGCTGATTTCGATGCCGCGCTCATGCAGAAGGTCTTCCACGTTCCGAAGCGATAGCGGGAACCGGACATACATCATAACCGCTAGGCGAATGATCTCTGGGCTGGTTTTGAAGTAACGGAATGGGGAGCGATTTATCATGCCGCGAAGCTACGAAACCACCCTGCCCGGCTC
The DNA here is from genome assembly GCF_059611005.1 of Ruegeria sp. CDSB117. NCBI lineage: Bacteria > Pseudomonadati > Pseudomonadota > Alphaproteobacteria > Rhodobacterales > Roseobacteraceae > Ruegeria > Ruegeria sp. CDSB117. Next base: position 41,723 of record NZ_JBXWOS010000023.1, on the reverse strand, counting down.
AAATGGGTTTCTTCTGACAGTGCCGGTTCCACCAATATCGGACAGTTTCGTGGCTCACGTCGATGCCTCGCTCGTGCAGTAAATCTTCGACATTCCGAAGCGAGAGTGGAAACCGAATATACAGCATCACCGCAAGGCGGATAATCTCAGGGCTGGTTTTGAAGTATTTGAATGAGGCAGGTCTGGTAATGAACAAAAGCTACGCAACCGCCCTACCCCTCTCAAGCAAAGTTCTTCTGACAAGACCCCACCAATATCGGACGGTTTCGTGGCTCACCTCAATTCCCCGTTCGTGCAATAGGTCTTCCACGTTTCGAAGCGACAATGGGAACCCAACGTAAAGCATGACTGCCAGACGAATGACCTCTGGACTGGTCTTGAAGTACTTGAATGGCGACTGTTTGATCATGCGCGAAGGCTACGAGAGCACCCTGCTCTGCCTCAACCCAAGTTCTTCTGACAAGACCCAACACGGTTTCTGTGGAGTGAAATCCACTGGTTTTATTTGCGCGGCGCTACGGGAGTAGCAATCTTATTGAATTCGGGGCATAATTTGGCATTGAGTTTTTTTGCTCTCAGGAAGCACCGCGTAGACACCGCTCAGGGCCAATGTGAATTACTTGAGTAATATTGGCCTAGTGGGATGGCAAAACATACCGTCGATCACATGTTTGGTCAGATTTGGAGGGCTAAAAACAATGGCAACCAAAGCCGAATTTTGTATGGCAGCAGCATAAGCCAGAGCTGCCACGGACGCACTAAAGAAAATGGCGCGTGATCCTTTAGGTGCGTTTGACCCTGGGTTGGCCACAACGGTTGCCAAGGCAGTGATCAAGAACCTGAATAAATGAGAGGAAAAGGCCGGCTACATGGATTGTAAAACACTCCTCATCCTCAATCGAAAATCTGCGGCCCGACCTGACGTACGTTCGGCTGTCAGACCTCTGGAAAAGGAGCTTGGTCTGGAGATTGCTATCCCATGGTCAGGTAAACAGTTGCGAAAAACGATACACAAGCACTTGGCCAAGGGGGTGACGCGCTTTGTTGCAGGAGGTGGTGACGGGACACTCAACGCGGTTACCAGCGCCCTATTGCGATGCGATGCGGGACCAACCATTGTTTTGGGGCTTATGCCTTTGGGCACTGCTAACGACTTTGCCAGGTCTTATGGTGATGACGGATCGGATCTTTCTGCATCATTGGTGCAGGCCGCAACCGGAAGAGCCCGGTCGATAGATATTGGTTCCATCAACGGTCGCCCATTCGTGAATGTCGCCAGTGGCGGTTTTGGGGCCATGATTACCGCGACAACTCCCAAAGAAGTTAAGAGGCGGCTAGGAGGGTTAGCCTACACCCTTACCGGATTGGCGCGAGTTTCTGAGCTGAAACCAACGCAGGCCATGATTGCTTTGGATGGGTCAGAGCATAACTGGGCGTCGGTTTCTGCGCTGGTAATTGGCAACAATCGCTTCGCCGGTGGTGGGTTCGAAGTAACTCCAGAGGCTGACATGTTCGACGGGTTGCTCGATCTGGGTGTTTTGACCACGGACGAGTGGCCACCTGCAAACCTGTCTTTTGGGCATTTCCCCGACCTGAGTGACCCGATTGCCGGGCTCGTAAAACGTAGCCGTTTCAAACATGCGGTGTTGGAAACAGAAACACCGTTCCACTTAAACCTTGACGGTGAACCGATGGTGGACACGAGGTTCGAAATTTCGGTTCTTCCGGGTAGATTAAGCTTTGCGCTACCTTCAACTGGGTCTTGATCTCTAAAGAATTGGAGCGAACAGGCGGGCAATCGGGGCGCCAATCCGGATATGCGGGGGCTGTTCAGCAAGCAATTTGTCTAGCCTAAACGACCGTTCGAAATCCTTTTCCAGCATCGCGGCCGTAGCCCCGGCGGCGCGTGCATCGAAGAAAACGGCCATTGCTTCAAAATTTAGCCGGAATGAGCGGTTATCCATGTTCGTTGTCCCTATCGCGGCCAAAGTATCATCAACAACCAATACTTTTTGATGCATGAAACCGGAACTATATCTCAAGACCTGTACTCCGGCTTCGCGGATTTCATCAAAAAAGGCAAAAGCGGCAAGCCAAGGAATCTTATGGTCAATGACGTCCGGAACCAGGATGCGGACATCCACCCCTTGCAACGCAGCGTGTTTTAAGGCTGTGAGCACATCGGTATCGGGTACGAAGTACGGCGAAGCGATCCAAATCCGACGTTTGGCATTCGCGATTGCCGTGAAAAAGAACAAGGCACCGGTTTCCATTTCGTCCCCGGGACCGGTTGGGACGATTAATCCGGACATGTTCTCTTCCATGTGACCAGCCTCCCAGTTCATCTCCGAAATCAGGATTTCTTCAGTTGCCCAATGCCAATCCTCTACAAACACCAGTTGCAATTGCGAGGCGATCGGGCCACGGATTTCGACATGTGTGTCGCGCCAATCACCGAATTTTGGATCGCGCCCCATATATTCGTCTCCAACATTCAATCCGCCGGTAAAGCCGACCGTACCGTCGACGATCACCGTCTTGCGGTGATTGCGTAAATTGAGTTGAAATCGGTTTTTAGCTCCGCGCATCTGCGCGGGTTCAACTACTTGTACACCGGCTGAACGGAGATCATTAAGATAGGAGTTTGGAAGTTTAACGCTCCCAACTGGATCGCACATGAACCGAACTGCAACTGCACGTTTTGCTGCGGTGATCAGATGGTCCCGCAGTTTCCGACCCAGATCATCATCATGAACAATATAAAACTGCACCAGAATGTAATCTTGGGCTGCGTCAATAGCGGCAAAGATTGCATCGAACGTTTCCTGCCCGTTTAATAGGATTCGCATGTTGTTGCCCCGGACCACGGGGAGTTCAGATATCCTTTCCAACGCTTCGGACGGAAACTCTGTAGGCACGTCGGGCGCATTGACCTCGCGAAACGTCTTGATTCCGTCAATTACCTCCTCGCTATCGCGGCGCGCAGTTAAGTATCGGTCGAACTTGTGATGCCCCAAAAAAAGGTAAAGCGGAACGCCAAGATACGGGGCAGTAATCAGAAAAACGACCCAACCCACTGCACCCTGAGAGGTTCGCGCCGATGAGATCGCTCTCCATGCAAACCAAATGGCAGTGGCTTCGAGGGCGATCAGGAGCAAGACCAGAATTGTGGACACCATGTGGGCCTCTTTGGTTCACGGTTGCTGAAAGGGCGTTCCAACACCAGGTGGAGATCCACCAGATTAACCGATACTCGCAGGAAAAGATCGCCTAGGGCAAGCGCGTAGAAACGCAGTTCTTGTTGAGCTCGGGTTGCAATTCGATAGAGAATTCTCATTCGTATGCCGCTTTGACAAATTAGGAGCAATTTATCCCGATACTTCAGAAAAAGCTGGAAGATTCTCCCAGAGTTTCCGATGCTGTCCTCCTGCAAACTTCGGGTGTCGTTTGAGAAGTTTACGACCTACATGATCCAAAAGAGAGGCCAGTTCAGCAATTGGAAGAAACTCAATCTCCGTCGATGAGCGCAGTTGTCGAAATGCAGGAACGTTTCAGCCACTGGCAGGCCGAACTAAATCAAAGCAGCGTAATTCTCTCTTTGATCTTTCTCTTGGCCGTTGTCATCGGCAGGCGGCCACTTGCACGATGGCTTATGGCAATGTTTCGGGCACTTCTCAGACGCTTGTCCATTGAACTTTCGGAAAAGGTAGCTGACGAACTGATGCGGACCACATCTGTTTTGATTGTGACCTTTGCTGTTTTTGTGGTTCTGGAAACATTGAATGTTCCAAACATGCCTGGTGACATTTTTAGGCGCGTTATGGCCTCAATCGCTGTGATCGCAGTATTCTCAGGGTGGTACAACCTGAGCGGGTCTTTTGTATCCCTTCTTCAGAGCGACCGGTTTGGAGAAGTCAGGATGGAGGCCGGATGGATGGAGCGCGTTGCCCGTTTTGGCATCTTGCTGTTTGCCATTACGTCACTGCTAGAAGTTTGGAGGGTCGACATCAGCGGTGCGCTGACCGGTGTTGGAGTACTGGGCGCAGGATTGGCTATCGCGACGCAGGACCTGATCCGCAATCTTGTGGCAGGCATGAATAACATGAGTGAAAAGCGTTTCGCTATTGGGGACTCGATCCAAATCGACGGTTCGTTTGTCGGGACAGTCGAATCCATTGACCTGCGTTCCACCCTAATCCGTGGGTTCGATCAGATCCCACGGCATGTTCCGAACTCCGAGTTATCCAACGCAGTTGTCCTAAACTATTCACACCGCCGACATCGAAGGGTCATGCTTAGCATACCGTTGCTTCTAGACAGTACCGAGGCTCAGGTCCTTCAGGTGCGTGATACGTTACGGGAACATTTGTCGGCCTGTGGAGATTTCGAATTGTCTGAGGAGGCACCGAAACATGTCTATGTCGAAGGGTTGTCAGAAAGCGCCGTAACCATCATTTTTTACGCGTGGACGACTACCCCTGAATACGACAATTTCCTCCGTGTGAATGAAAGTCTTTCGCTCAAAATCCTTGAGACGGTGCGCGCGGCAGGAACAGAACTGGCCTATCCAACACAATCGATCAATCTGCGCGGGTCAGCAATTCCGTGACCTCCTGATGATACCGATCAGTATTTCCCAAGCGTCTAGCTCCGGTTATCTAAGTTTTGCTCAAATTCCTGACGGATTGCTTCTGTTTCGGTATCTAGTTCGGATTTGGATACCGTCAGCTTAGATTTTCGACGTGCAGCTTCAGAGGCTTCGCCCTGTGCTACTTCCCTTACTGGATTGTCTTTTTGACTACCGTCGAACAAGTTACCATCGCCCGACATCAATATTGCGAGTGACTTCGTCGATGGGATGTTGGCTAACACGATCATAGTACAGACGGTAATCGGCACGCTTAGTAGAGCCCCGGGGATACCCCAGATTGCGGTCCAGAACGTCAGTGCGAGGATGACCATCAAAGGCGACAAGTTTAGTGATTTTCCGGTTAGCGAGGGTTCCAGAATATTCCCGATGATGAACTGAACCGCCCCACAGCCCACCAAAATAATTAGAAAAGGCGTGTTAGTATCAAACTGCACAAGAGCAACGAGCGAGGGCAACGCTACCCCGATGATTGAACCAATCGTTGGAATGAAGTTCAGTACGAATGCCAGGATGGCCCAGGTTTCGGCAAAATCCAATCCCACGGGCTTCATGATCGCGTAGCTACCGACACCCGTTAGGAAACTAACGAGTGTTTTGATTCCTACATATCGCTGCACGCTTTCTGAAATGCGTGTCAGCACGCGGTGTAAGTTTTGTGCGGATTCCGCATCTGGCGCTGCCAGTGCGACTTTCAACCTCATGGGCCCCTGTTCCAGCATCATGAAAGGAATATAAAGAAGGATCAGAAAGAAGGCGCTCAAAAAGCTTCCGGCTGAACCGATTGCTCCGCCAGCGAAGCCGGTAAAGTCCATCTCTAAGATCGCTTGTTGCGCTGCCTGATAGTTCTTGTCTCCAACAAGAGTGACCACTCGGGCCAAGATTTCAGAGAATCTTGCTTCATATCTAGGCAACGCATCGGCAACCGCGCCCGCTTGACTGGTCAGAATTGATAGTAATCCGAGCAATCCCAACACTAAAAGAGCAGCGCTAATGACATGGGCCAGCCATCTGGGGATCCGTGTCCCGAGAATTTCAACCTGACAAAACCTGTCGACTGCGGAAGTCAGAAGAATGAAAATCAAGGATGCAATCGACAATGGAACTAGAACATCAGCCGCCAGGACCAGTCCTGCGATAGTAAAAAAGGCGATCACGACAACACGGTGCCAAAACGCCAGACTAAAAACGAGTGTTTGCTGTTGATCTGGCACCGGCTGGGCTACTTCCTGTCTATTACCCTACGGATTTACGAACCTTGTCATATACGGCTTTCATTTTCAAACCAAGTTCCCGCGCAGCTTCGCCGACTTCATCCGCCGACTGATTAAATTGTGATGTAGACAGGAACCTATCCCACTCCGAAACAAGTGAATCCCACTCGTCTTCCGCCTCCATTGTTCCAAGGTTCAACTGAAGTTTAATTTCATCTCTCTTTTGTTGTAGCTCGGCCATCATGGCCTTTAGATCTGGCATTTCTTTCACCTTTTGTAACACGTAATTGCCGAGAGACGGCTCTCCGGTTTATCTGCACTGCCAATATTAAACGGTGCCGGTTGGATGTTTAAACATCTTACTAAAAAGAATTAGGTCAACGCTTCTTTGGCCAGTGACATTGACGCATCTAGCTTGGCCTTTCGTTCTTTGTAGTCTGCCTGAATTTCAGCTTTACGCTTTTCAAACTTGTTCCTTGTATTTTCTTTGGCCACCGCAATTTGCTCGTCAATCGCCTCGAGCCTTGCAGCTGTTTGGCTGTTCAGTTCGGTGATACGTTGCGAGATTTTTTCTTTGGCTATACTTGCCTTTGCCTTGGTTGCGTCGATTTTGTCGTGGATTGCTTGTTTGGTTTCTTCGTTAGATTGCTTCCACTCGTCTTTTAGCTCTGCAATTTCCCGATTAAGTTCCGCCATTTCAGCAGCGTATTGTTCATCGATTGCATCGGCGCGTGGCTTGCGGAAAACCACTCCTCCAGCCTCGGTCATTTTGACATCCAATGGCGATGTCCAAACTTCGTCAACCGAGGCCACCAAGCAAGATTTACCAGGAATAAGTTCGATGCTGATTTCGTCAAGCATCGTAGAATCTATTCCCGCAACCCAAAGATCTCTGTAGACACCAAACAAACCACCTGTCATCGATCCGACAGCCATTCCTGAGGCGGCCACTGATGCTGCTGCGGCAGATCCGGCGACTGCAGCTCCGGATGCGACTGCCACCGGGCCGGCCAAAACACCAACCATTCCGCCGAGAACGAGGCCCAGTGCCGTTCCCAAAGGCCCTTCATCTTCCACCTTCTTAACTTCAACTTTGCCTTCGAGATCTTTCCCAATGACGGCAGCGGCATACACCGCGAGATCTCCTTGGATATGTAGCGCGCGCAGTGCGGTTTCACCCTTGAATGCAGCAGCATCATCCTCGAAAACGACGGCAATAAACTTTTCCATGTTGGTACTCCTGATGGTTGATTTTAGGCGGGAATTTCTTAGTGGACAGGAACTTTTCTAAACACTAAATGCTCATTGAAACTGCATGTTAAGTGCCGCGTAAATTTGCCATTTGGGCAGGCCGATTCCTTTGTCAAAAACCGAGTACTGCGGTTCGACAAAAAAGTTGTAAACGGTATTGCCGCGTTTGGTGACCTTGCCTAGGCGAATGCCCAATGGGACAGAATAGCTGTCATTAACAAAATTGTAGGTCCAGATCGGGGCGCCGCCCGTGTAGTACCCATTGCCCAGTTGGTAAAAAACAAAGGGTTGAAAGGCACCCAAATTGGCACGTTGGCGCCCATTTGTATCCCCAACGCCTCCACGCCATGTCAGAAGATATCCATACTGAAAGACAGGCGAAGTTGCATTGAAATAAACGTTGGCTAACCCAAGCTGCCATTGATCGGCTCCCAAGCGGTCGTCGGAGGCTGTTGGCACGACCACTTGCGGACCAAGCGCAAAACTAATTCCGGGGTTACCCGTATTAAACTGATAGGCCGCAAAAACATCAAAATCTCCGACGCCACTCAAAGTTTGGCCATCTGTTCCCACCGGTAACGAGTTAAATGGCAACGAGGCTCGGATCAGCCAATTGGAGCTGCCTAAAGTGACCGGCTTTGCATAGCGCAGAACAAATTGATTTCCGGTCGCATTATCTGGTCCTGTAAAGTCACCGATATAATAGTTTTGGATATTGAACGCTGTGATATCAGCCAGAGGATTGTTGGCTTGCGCTGCATCAGATTGCGCATAGGCCGGAGTGCTGGCGACGCACAAAACGGAAAATTGAGCTAAGCGCTTAAAGAAGGATTTCATGGGGCTCCCTTTGTCTCGGGCATCGCTTCTGGCAAAGGTACACCCACCGCTCCGGAAGGCGGCTTAGTGCCCAGAAGAGACGCAATCGTAGGCGCGACATCCACAGTTTCGACGCGTCGTGCGACGGTTTGTGGAACAATATTTGAACCTGTAATAATCAGGGGAACGTGTGTGTCGTATGTCCAGGGAGAGCCATGAGCAGACGCAACGTGCAACCCGTCAAAATCAGCCACAAACCAATGCGGTTCGAACACCACATAGATATCTCCCGACCGATCTGGATTAAAGTTAGCCAAGACGGCATCGCTAATCTTAGTTTTTGCAAACGATCCGCGTCGCAAATCTGAACTCCCAACCGCATAGGCAATGCCGGGGAGCTTTTGAAGTTCCTCAGCAACAGCTCGCTCGACGACCAAAGGATCCAAAGAGCGTTTGGAAATAAGATCTTGGTCCAAATAGACGTAGGGGTTGGAAAAGTTCTGAACCAGATCAGCGGATTCACCAAAATCCATTTGAAGACGCACAAATCCTGGTTCTGTATCGACGCGTTCAAAGCTGAACAAACCAGCTTCAATGCCTAGAGTCGCCAGAAACTCCGGGTGTTCCGGTGCGCCGTGATCTGCCGACAAAACGATCAATGTGTTTTCTAGACCAACTACGGCATCCACATGTGTTAATAGGTCAGCGATTTGCCTGTCGAGATGCGCGAAATTGTCTTCGGCTTCTAGGCTTGAAGGGCCGAACAAATGGCCGACATAGTCTGTAGATGACAAGCTGACCGACAGATAATCAGTAACGTCATCTTGCCCCAGTTTTTCTGCATCCAACAGGGCTTTGGCAAAATCTACTGTTATTTCATCCCCAGCCGGGCTGAGGGTTAAGAGCGTTGTGAAGTATTTCCCTTCTGCCGCTCCCCAGTTATGCGGAAATGTCCGGCCAAACCCCTGTATATCGGTTTCCCACGGTTGGTCGTCGCGGTCTGCAAAGGCATACTTCCCGACGTCTCCCAGAAGAGTCCAAGATCGATTGGCATATGATGCGACAAGGCCCTTTGAGTTCCAATCCTCAATCCAACCGGGGTAGGCGTCGCGATAGAACGTGCTTGTAACAAACCGGCCTTCTGACTTTGAGAACCAGTAAGCGTCACCAGCGTGACCTGCCATTGCAATTGCACCGCGATCCTTGACCGACACACCAAACACTTTTGAAGTCGGCCCAAAGTGCAGGCCAATTTCATCGGAGATAGTTGAACTGATGATATTGCGGGGAGATCGACCGTCAGTTGTGGCTGCTCGTTGGGTCGGATCGATTTCGTTCTCCGCATCGACTCCGGAAGCCCCCACCAAAGGATAGTCCGGATCCTGCACGTTATAGAAAGGCTTGCCAGTTTTTCGATCAAACCACAGGTTGGCTACCATACCATGGATAGCAGGGTCCGTGCCGGTTGCGAGCGTCGTGTGCCCGACAATTGTTTCAGTGTTGGCATGGCGGTGATGAGCATTTGTAAAATTGACGCCATGATCCAACAAATAGCGAAAGCCGCCCTCTCCTATGTGGATACTGAATCTGTCGATTAGGTCTCCACGCAACTGATCAACAGTAATTTGAAGAACCAGTCGAGGCTTGACTTGAGCGCTTGAGACAGACGGAACGACCAAGCTGACTCCAACAACCAACCATTTGATTAGCAGGGGAAAAGTTTTTGGTTCGATCACGTATTTCGTCCTTTTTGTAACAGTAGAATCAGTGTCTACCCAACGTTTGCCACAGTTTTGGGTCGTTTTTTTCAGACCGCGACCGACACGTCGTTCCTTAGGCCACGGGCAAAGCGGATATATCCTGCGCCCTCACCGATCAGCGATACGCCTGCAACGATCCCCAACAGCATCACGCTCACTTCGGGGTACTTCGCCAACAGATATCCCGATGTCAGTACGGACACACAACCAACGGAAATGACCCAGCCAGAACCTTGATCCGGTCGCGCCATCACGCCCACTGCAATCCGCACCAAGCCATTCACAAAAATTGCAACAATCAAGACCAACGTAAGCGCCATGAGCCCTTCAAGAGGGCGAAATATCAGCAACAACCCGGCAATCAGATTGAAGCCCCCCAAGATGGAATAGATGAGCCTTGCATTCCAGCCATCTTTGGTGGTGAAAACCTGCACTAGCACCACGAAGCCACCTACAGCGAAAACAAATCCCACAGCAAATTCAATGGCCAATGATACCAAAAAAGGTGCAAAAATTGCGAATACACCCCCGATAGCCAACACAATCCCGAGTCCAAGAAACCAGCCCCAGTATTTTTGCAGATCGTTGTCTGAGTTTCCCATACTCATTGTATCTTTCCCTTGGTCGATTGCATTTTCAAACACTGGCGACTGCTTTTGCGTTTAGGCGCCCTCAAGCAGGTCAAAGCCTGTCGAGTGCGACCTTCCGTTTAGTTTCGAGCGTAGTGAAAGCGCGGCAGGCTTTTCAGATTTTCCTTGGTCGCATTGGGCAAAACCAGATCGCCATCCGCGTTTATCTCGAAGGCGACCGCTGGCAGCGCGATCAACTTTTCACCGATGTTCAGGAAGCCGGCGACGTTGACGATCACAAAGGTCGTATCACCATCCGGCAAGACGAGCGCATCATGGACATATCCCACAAAGTCGCCACCAGCATTGTAAACATCACCGCGTAAAAGCTCGACTACGCTCCAACCGGAAGCGACTAAGGCGACATCAAGATTGTTGTACTCGACAACAACACCGCCAGCCACATGAGGTGTGGACTGTGCGAGCGCATACATTGGGTCTCCAATTGCGAAAGCACACAAGAGAGCCGTTGTTCTCAGAACTTTTTTCATATTACTGATCCCGTCTCGACAATGTGAAAATTGAATTCAGGTCGCCGGGTGATCAAGCAGCCCGCCCCCAAAACAAACTGGTCAGTTTCCGGACAAAGCGGCACGAAGCTCTTTTTCATCACTGACAGACAATGATGTCTCGATAACCTCGCCCTTCATGCCCTCCAATTCGCCCAACAACTTCGTAGGTCGGTTTGACCACCCGATAACGGCCAGAGCCGATGAGTCAGGGCCCATCTTTGAGCCGACGCGAGCTGCCAATGCGTCCTCTTCGTCTGCTTGATCCAGCATTCCTGCAAGTGTCCCAGAGCCAGCACCAACAGCCGAACCTGCAATAAACCCGGCAGCAGGGTTACCGACCATGGCACCGATCAAAGTGCCGGTCAGTGCTCCAAGAGAAGTGCCTCCGACGAAACCCGTTGCTGTAAGAGTATCGGAATTCCGGGTCCGCACTACGCCGTTCTTATCGCGGGTCATTACCACGACCTCGTCGAGATCGACTTCCCAATCCAGGCTCATTTTTTGCAGACGCAAAAGTGCTTCGTCTGCTGTATGACGGCCCTCGAAGACAATAATGACCAAATCACTCATCGTTTCTCTCCCTAGTTGAAAATTGTTTTTTGCAGCGCAGTGACACACAAAAGAATGTACGTCCTGACGCTATCCCGTGACGATGTTTCATCTCTGAACTCCATGCGCGGTTCTCTCCCAACACCGCGCATGAATTAAGTTTAGCAAGCTCGAAACTACTTACTTCCGTTATTTGCCGCCATCAGTTCCATGACCTGATCAATTGAAAAGCTGGCTGGCTTCTGACGCGGTGGGAACTCCTGGAATGTAGCCAGGAACTGGCCTACATACTTTTGTGCGGGCACCAGGAAATAGATCCGATCAATCATCCAGTCGTAGTAAGTATTGGATGTTAGATGCGCCTGTTCGAATGGATCACGCCGCAGGTTGGTGATCAAAGGGACGCGAAGTGGGGTCCAAGGTTCGATCCACGCACGCAATGTCGAAACAGCTTTTTGCTCAAGGAAAATCAGTTTCCAATCGTCATAGCGCAAGGCTGTTAATTCTCCGGTATCCGCGAAATAGAAAATCTCATGTCGCGGGCCGTTTTTTGTTTCACCAGTAAGAACGGGCAAGAAGTTGTAGCCATCTAGATGCACTTTATATTCGCGACCAATGGCTTGAACGCCACCTGCTTTCAAATCTTCCTTGATGGTCTCATTGCCCGCTGCTGCCAACAACGTCGGCAACCAATCCATGTGGTGCATGATTTCGTTTGAAACAGAGTCAGGTTCTATTTTCCCAGGCCAACGCACGAGCGAGGGTACCCGCCATCCACCTTCCCAGTTGGTGTTCTTTTCACTGTAGAACGGGTTGGTGCCAGCATCTGGCCATGTATTCTTGTGGGGGCCATTATCAGTCGAATAATGAACAATGGTGTTGTCAGCAATGCCCAGTTCGTCAAGCACATCCAATAGCTGACCGACGTGCATGTCATGTTCGACCATGCCATCGCCATACTCATCTTGTCCCGAGATCCCGAACAATTCGTCTTTCACATGTGTACGGAAGTGCATCCGTGTGCCGTTCCACCAAACGTAGAAAGGTTTGCCTTGTTCGTGCGCATTTTTGATAAAGTCGACGGCAGCTGCAACGGTTTCATCGTCGACTGTCTCCATCCGTTTTTTGGTCAATGGTCCCGTGTCTTCAACAAGCCCATCAGCCGAAGACTTGATAACGCCACGAGGGCCAAATGCCTCGCGGAAGGTCTGGCCGTCCGCCAAAACCGCGTCGCCGGGATAGTCGCGATTTTCTGGCTCTTCTTCCGCATTCAAATGGTACAGGTTTCCGAAAAACTCATCAAAACCATGGTTTGTGGGAAGCATGCTGTCCTGATCACCAAGGTGATTTTTCCCAAACTGACCGGTCATGTATCCTAAAGGCTTCAGAAGGCCCGCAATCGTGGGATCTTCTTCCTTCATACCCAAGTCTGCGCCCGGGAGGCCTACCTTGGACAAGCCGGTTCTATAGACAGACTGTCCCATAATGTAAGAAGCCCGACCAGCTGTACAGGACTGCTCCCCATAGTAGTCGGTGAACATCATGCCTTCATCAGCAACCCGGTCGATATTGGGCGTTTCGTAGCCCATTAATCCCCTAGTGTAAGCGGATATGTTGGATTGCCCAATATCGTCTCCCCAAATCACTAGAATGTTTGGTTTGTCTTGTGCAGAAACTGGTGTGCCAACCACGAGGACAGCGACCGACAAAGCACCCAATATCGCTGACTTTGTTATGCCCAAATTATGTTTCATGTGCTCTCCTGAAAAATTCGAAACCAACGCATCAATCGACAGACTGGTGACATCGCGATCAAAGTTCATTCCCACGATGACCCCATTGGTTAGCGGTGTTTGCCCTTCAATCTGTCGGCAAATACGAATCAAGGCTGCAAGAGCAACATTTATATTCACGAAAAACGTGTGTTAGCCTGCCAACGACAGGAAGCATTCATGTATAAGAAGTTATATGAGGAGATTCGCTAAACTCGCCGAAGCACATAATGAATCACTGTCCGAGCACAGTGTATGAGTGAAAAGGTCAACGAATTCACGATTAGAGCGGGCTCATTCCATGGTCCAATCTCCTTGCTTACTGACAACGCTCGGATGTTTCAAAAAACGCTGCATTCTTTCAACCTGCCAACGGAGCCAGAGGAGATTGTTGACGTTTCCAACTACCTAAAGGGCATGAAGGAAATAACTCGGTTCGCTGGCGATGATGATTTCTTTGCCCGAGCAGGCTATGTTCAGAAAGTGGAAGATTTGGGCGTTTTTGGTCGCGCAATCGTTTCCGCTGATACCTTGTGGGACGCTTTGCAGATCGCCAAGTCTGCGCTGTTGTACTATCAGAGCGATTCAGAGTTAGTAATCAGAACCTACAAAAAGCGTTGCCATATCTGGTATTTCAATCCTTTTGAAGCTTTTGAAGGCGCCAAAGATGTTCAATACACAATAACTCTATTGGCCAACGTTGTCTGCCTTGCAAACAATCGCACCGATCCGGACATTGATGTTTCCTACCCTAATGGCTGTTCGACGCACGTTCTGTTCAACTCCGCTATCAGTCGCGTTAGGGCTTCCACCCAAGGGTACATTTCGTTCGACGAAGAAGCACTCAAGTCGCAGATGTCCAAAATGGATGCACTGAGAGCCGAAGTGTTTTCGCGCTATTTGGCCGATGAATCCATAAAGGCTTGCGAAAAACCACTGACGAAGGACATTGTCGCCGGCCTAGTTCGTGCTTCATTCGGAGTTGCGCCATGGTCTCTAGTCAACACCTGTGGAGCACTGCAATTACACGAGCGGACGCTTCAACTTCGTTTGAAGTCTGAAGGAACTTCTTTTCGTGCAATCGTTCAGACTGAGCGGCACCTTGCATCAAAGCGCCTCCTAGTGGCTGGAAAAGACATAGTTGAAACTGCCGAAATACTTGGCTTCGAGCATCGGCAGAGTTTTTCAGAGGCATTCTCAAGGTGGGAAGGCCTTTCTCCGTCGGCCTTCACAAGTAGGGTTTAGGTACTGTCAGACGAATTCGAACGGTGCTGTCAGACCAATTCGAACCAGTCTCTGTTTACCCCTAAATGCCGGAACTTATGCTGAACAAAGTTGTCGCCACTCGGAGAGAGCAGCGGCGCGGTTGAGCTTGAAATTGTCTCTGCTGTAGAGGGCGCGTTCCTGATTGAAATGGTTGTGGACGGAAGAATGAACTGCGGCGAACTTCTGCAAACATCGCATTTGCCTGAAGCGGAGCATCGCACGTTCTCGTCGTCGAAATGGCAGATGGGAATTCTCGGCCCGATTGTTCAGCCAGCGGCCGGTCTCTTGCCGACTACCGTTCCCGACAACTCTCATCGCCGCACCATTAGACCGCAGTTTGTCCGTCACGATGGATTCAGGTTGACCTTAGCGTTTCATTGATTTTCTGAGGAATTTCAACGCAGCTTTGCGGTCACGGCGCTTGGTCACATAACTTTCCAGCACCTCGCCTTCGTGATCCACAGCCCGCCATAGGTAGTGCGTCTCGCCATTGATCTTCACGAAGACCTCGTCCAGATGCCACTGCCAGTTCGAATAAGATCGCATCCGATTGACCCTGTTTCTGCGGATCTCTGCCGCGAATATCGGGCCAAATCTGTTCCACCAATAACGCACAGTTTCGTGGCTGATCTCGATGCCGCGCTCGTGCAAAAGATCTTCAACATTGCGAAGCGAAAGCGGAAACCGAACATACATCATGACGGCCAGACAAATGATCTCGGGGCTCGTCTTGAAGTAGCGAAAAGGGCTGCGTTTTGTCATCCTGCGACGCTAAGTGCTCGCCCTGCCCGCCTCAATAAGTTTCTTCTGACAGTGCCGTTATTGTCTCCGAGGTCGGTCGGACTGTTGACATAGTCAATCCAGGAAGCGGTATTTTCTCTGACGAGATTTCCGACAAACCAGCCGAAAGACCCTTTTTAATCGCAATGTTATGCGTGCTTCGGTAAAGCGAGCTGCAAACGAAGAAACCTGGTCCCACTTCAGACGGCGGACTAGGTCCGTCCGCGGAAATTTGCAAATTTTGCTTTTTTGCGCCTAGCAGCATTTGTCGTTTAGGGCGGAAAGCAGGCTTTCGCTGCCGAGCCTATCAAAGGCTGCTAGGCGGACTTTTCGGACATCCGCTTTTTCGCTCCGGAAGGCCGCAGCCAGACCAAATCAGACATGGCTGCAAGGTTGCTAGACGACGATGGCTGACTTTCATATTAGGGCACCCAACGAACAGAGAGGGCGCTAAGCCGTCGCTCGCCACTTCTACAGCCTAGGCATCAATCTGCGCATGCTTTTGCGCATAATGTGGACTTAGCGACAAAGGATACTTCCTTGACTCTATGCCTGATAAGAACCACAAGAATGTGTTGGAGAAATTTATTCGTCGTCGCAATGCTGCCGACTTCGATGATCCAACCGCCTTCCTAAAACCTGTAGCATGTGCCCCAGCTTAGGAACGGGTTCCGCTAGGGTGCTCGGAACGAACTCGTTACTCGCAAACTTTTGCAATTGTTTCCTGATATTTGTCAGACGGCGAACGACACATGAAAGCAGGCGGTACATGAACAATATATGGCTCATCAACAGCGTGTCTGATGCCCGATAGGTCCGGCCCCAGACACCACACTAACCAGACTTCAATCATATATATGCGCGATATTTCGTGTTTGATCTTGACATTAATCGTGTTGATTTCGGGAACGAAGCTCTCAGCTCAGTTAGCGCCTGAAAACACATATTTGACAGGCAGTTCCTATGGACGTGGCTGGGAATGCAATCACGGATTCCAGCGTATTGGGGATATTTGTGAGGAAATAGCAATTCCTGAAAATGCCTTCCTCGCGTCAACGGGAGATCGGTGGACCTGCAATCGATTGTTTCGACGTATTGGTGAAGAGTGTGAGGAAGTAATTGCACCGGAAAACGGGTTCGTTGATACCCGATTTGGTGTGCAAGAAATACATTGCAACTGGGGATTTCGCAAAGAGGGCCGGAACTGTGTTGCTATCGAAGTCCCTCTGAACGGTCGCCTGACCGAAAAGAACAGCGGAGATGGTTGGGTATGCCTGAGAGGTTTCATTGCTTCAGAAAGTGGCTGCGAACCTGTAGCCATTCCTGATCACGCATACCTCACATCTGACCCCTATGCCGGATGGAAATGCGAGCGTGGTTTCCGCACAATCAAAGGCAAATGCATGGCAATCATCGTCCCATCAAACGCTCATATAAACCGACGAGGCGATAGTTGGGAATGCAATCAACCCTTCAATCGCCAGAACGACAAATGCGTTGAAAAACTGTCGCGACATTAGGCTGTTGTAAGCCACCGCCGCCACGAAAGAGCCGGAAGGATCAAACTGTGACTCTAGATTCGATTGACGAAAAACTGGGCAAAAAGCTCAAAGCCGAAAGGGCTCGCCGCCTAACTTACGGAATCAAATTATTTATCGCGTCAGTGGTGCTCGTAGCGGCGGTTGTTGTGGTGGTGTTCCTCTGATGCGCAATAGAGCCCCTCAAGTCAGTCTTCAAAACGCAAAAGCGTCAGTTCTTGGTCGGGAACAGCGAGAATTTCAGGACCGAAGTGTTCGAAAATCGCGAAATGCTGACGTATCTGGAGTTATTGAAGAAGAGTTCGGAAGGTACTTAATAAAAGCGGGTATTTTGAGCGGCAACAGCGTTGCGCGGGCGTTCCCCAAGCCACCCGCCAAGACACAAGCCATGATTGCCGACGCTATTGGTGAGACTCCGGCAATGGCTATTGAGGCGTTGAAAGAAATTCTTGAAGAACGTGATAAGAAGCGCTGTGATCAACGTCGTTTGGAAGGAAATTCTGGCACGCTTGTTCCCAGCGAACGGGAATACACAGAAGCCTTGCGCCAAGTCAGGTTTACACCGGCTCAGATCACTATGCTCAGAGCACTCTCAATCGCTGGGAAGAAAGGCCTGACTGTTGGTCAACTATCTCAGGCTGCTGGTTACAAATCGCGCGAGACATCCATCAAGGCCTTCAAAAAAGCAGGGCTGTTGATCGCGGAGTATCTGGACCTCGATCTTCCCGAAACCGTATCGGAACAGAATGATAGTGCTGCACAAATCGTGGCCCTCTCTCATATCGAAAGTGACGATAAGCCAGCGACTTGGATCATGCATGAGGAACTGCACTATGCCGTTCGTTCGGTACTTTGATGTACGTACCAGCGCGCGCTTTCAAAGGGAAACCCGAACGGGACCAAATGCACGAAAGGTTGCACGGGTAGCTTATGCTGGTGAAAAGACCATACCCGCTCGAATTGATCTACGTACCTGTAAAGCGTGCAAAAACACTTGATCAAAACAAAGTTCTGACGCTTGCCAAGGATATATTGAAGAACGGCCAGAGTACTCCGATCCAATTGCGCGCCGACAACAAGAGGCTCGGGCTGATCGAAGGTCTCCACCGATTGGAGGCCATTCGCGCCCTCGGTGGTGACACAATTGAAGCCTACCTAGTACGTGCCAGGCTACACTGACAGTTCTTTGGAACCGGCAGCCTCCCGGCCCAAACCATCCGTGTGCGGTTGCAGCAATCCAATGTCTACTGAACGGCGGCTAAGGGCTCAAAACAGTCATTCGCTGCAGCTTGCGTGAATGTCCGCTCTGCGGACGAAGCCGTCATTGTCACCAGCAGGTATCAAATGCTCCAGCGATTACATTCCAAACGAATTTGCTGCAAACCAAGGTCCATCGCAGCTGTCTGATGCAAGCTGGTTTTCGCTATGCCGCCGGACGTTGTCGCATTAGCATCACTCATGTAGAAATGTTATTCTTGGCTCAAAAGCTTAGGAGTGAGAAATGAATTTGATCGACGCTTTGAAGGCTACAGGTCGAGCGTGCATTGCGCTTGTTGCATCCGTTTCCATCGCGTGGGGATGCACGGGTATCATGCTTTCAGGAGCGGACGGCAGCATCATTCGTGCACGCACGGCAGAATGGGGTCCTTTCGACCTTGAAACCAAAATCAACATCATCCCAAGAGAGTTCACCTACAATGCTGGAGCGATGCCGGATGGTGCACAGGGTGCGACTTGGACAGGGCGCTTTGGCATGGTTGGCATCAGTATGCTTGACCACGGAGCGCCAGCAGATGGGATCAACGAAGCTGGTCTTACAGCAGGGCTTTTCTACTTACCAGGATATACAGAGTATCAAGAATACCTGCCCGAACTTGCGGACAATACTATACCCGGTGACCTGCTGGCTTCATACGTACTATCTCAATTTGAAACTGTCGAAGAAGCGCAAACCGGGCTGGAAAATGTGCGTGTCGTTGGCGTCGTGGATGAGACACTGGGCTTTCCATTCCCCTTTCATATGCTCGTGGCGGACCGTTTTGGCGGGCGGATCGTCGTCGAATACATCGATGGTGAACTTACCGTCTTTGATGCGCCGCTTGGCGTGATTACCAATTCACCGAACTACGATTGGCACATGACCAACCTCAACAACTATGTGAACCTTTCCGCCCTTGGTTTGCCGGAAGTCGAAGCAAGTGGCGTCACTTTTGCACCGCTGGGCGCAGGTAGCGGCATGATTGGTCTTCCAGGAGATTTCACACCCCCGTCACGATTTGTAAGGGCGGTTGCCTTCTCGCAAACTGCACGTGAGACTACCGGCGGCTACGACACTGTGCGCGAAGCGTTTCGTATCCTCGATAACTTCAACATCCCTGCTGATGCGGCCGAGGGTGCTCAAGATGATGTTCAATCAAACGATTTACTCTACAGCGCCACGCAGATCACGACCGCAAGCGATAGTCAGAACCTCGTTTACTACTATCACACCATGTATGACCGCACCGTTCACATGGTTGACATGAAGCAGATTGATTTCGCAGGCATGGGCGAAGAAATGATCGTGTTTGAAACGAGTGGAGACCGCGAACCAACCATTGTGGACATGACGCCAAACAACTAAGCGGCCAGATTAGGCAACCCTCTCTCGTAGCTACTAAGCTACGCGCTAAGACCCTTTGCCGATAACGCGTTCGAGGAACTCGGCAATCCGACCTTCCACAGACTTGCTCACCGCGTCGGAACCTAAACTGGCTGCTCCAGCAGGATAGAAATGGCCAAAGCCCGGCACCCATGCGAACTCGTAATCCACGCCAACTTTTTTGTAGTAAGCGATGAGCTGTGGAACGGAAGACAATGCGCCTGCGAGATCATACTGTCCCATGAACATGAGTATCGGTGGTCTATTGGACGAGGCAGTAACCGCCTTGTTCACGTCAAATCCGGCATCTGTTCCAGACAAGAGAAAGACGCCTGAGACAGGAACGCCCATGCCGTGCGCTACATTCCAAGATGTTACTGCACCCGCTGAAAATCCGCCGAGCGCGATACGGTTTGGATCGATCTCGTATCGGTCCGCCAACTCGCGGATATGAAGCACCGCTTTACGCAAGTCTTCGGCAGCAGAGATGACACCGTCAACCATTGTCTTCTCTTGTTCGGGGATGCTGAAATCTAGCGGCGGAAGGTCCATAGTCTCCCGAATATAGTTGGCCTGAGGCAGAAGCGGCAACAGACTGTCGGGTTTGATCCAGTCTGTTTGATAACCTTCCGCTGACGGCACAGGACCTTCGGGTGTTAGCCGATAGTCGATTGCAAAGCACGTGTAGCCCCGCGCGGCGAACCGACGGCAGTAGTTGCCCATGGAGGTATCTTGAGCACCACCGGATTGAAACGTAAGCCTTGGACTGCCGCGATGGAATGCTCCACCAAAGGTGAGAATTACGGCCGGCCGCGGCGTGGCTGCAGTTTCGGTCGGATGATAGACATCCATCCATAAATCCCGCGATACCGCTTTACCTTCTATTGTCACAAGTCCCTCTCCATAAACCACGCCTGCTTCAAGCGAATAGGTCACCGGGGCTGCCTCCTGAGCTTCAAGAGGGATGGCCATCAAAGCATCTGAAAGGAACAACGCGGCTACAACGCTAAATCTGGATGTTCTGAGCATAAGCAATTGGTACCTCGCCGAAGTGTCGATAATGGCTCCAAACGAAAGCGATCGAACGATCGCTCGGTTATCGATTTTCAGCGTAACTCTTTGACTGTGAGAAGCTCAACCCTCAGGCCGATTTGACGTCAGCTTTGGGCTCGGTGCAGACATCTGACAAAAACTGTCGGATGTCCAAGGCGAGATGGTAAGCGGACATTCATTGACGTGAACTCTCTCCAACACCGTGCCGTTCAAAGACTAGTGTCAGACTTTTCTCCTACGCCCGATCTGACGATTTCCATCTCATCTGAGTCATAAGGCTTTAGCAGTTCAAAGGCTTGCGCTGCGCTGCCATCCAACCAGACCTCATAGTCACTAGGATGGAGTATGACTGGCATTCTCTGCGGATGTATCGGACGCACAATGTCATTCGCCGAGGTGGTTATCACTGTGTACGCAGGAACCTCTTCTGGGCCCTCTTTGCCTTCGTATCGCGATACTTGCCACATCCCGGCAAACGCAAATGGTGGGCGAGCCCCGGAGCCCTTGAGCGCGAACCAGTGGTATGTGGCTGGATTGCGCCCTTGCGCCTCGCAGAACGAACTTGCAGGTACGAGACAACGGTGCTCTTCGAAGCTGTTCTTCCACAGCCCGCTCTTCAGGACCTTGTCGTCCCGCGCATTGTTCCAGGCATGAGGTTGCAGGATGGCGCCAGTCTTTTTTGATTTCTTGGTCGTTCGAAACCCCCAGGACAGAGACACGAGTTCACGCGCCCCGTCTTCGTCTTTCATGACGATGGGCGCCATGTGCTTTGGGTAGATTGCTGGAAGCGGTTCCGCATTTCCGAGCCTGTCTTTTTCTACAGCGACGTCGAATAGCTGCCGCATAGCATCTGCCGGGGTCGTATTCGAATAGAGGTTACACATCAGTCTGCCTCACTTACCCCAGCCTCTCGGAAAAATAGGTGGCGAACAACAGTTCAGCCCACGATGCCGGAAGCCACGGCTACGCTAATCTTGAATGCATTTGTACAGCATCCCCAGGAAATTTGAGAGAGAGACAAAAATGCGGGCACCTGTACGACCTTGCCTGGTGCATCTATCGAATGCGCAAATGATCGCAATTTGGCATCCATTATGCTATATAAAATAGATACTTATCACTTGTCGCCTTCACTTTCTGAGAACAGAGGAGTCCACTGTGCCAACACCTCTCTTTAAGCCTGGTCATTCCGGTAATCCGGGTGGGCGACCCAAGCTGGACCCCGAGACAAGAAAGTTGATCCAGTCGAACGGCGAGATCGCTGTGAAACGCATGAACGATCTTTTGTCGATGGACGAACTCTTCAATCGCCGAGATGAGAACGGTGAATTTGTAGCAGGAAAACTTTCGGGAAAAGAACAAATTGCCTTGCTGGCCTTAGCTCAGGACCGAGCATTTGGACGCGCTGATGGCGTTAGCATCACCCATACCCACAGCGGAACTGTAGGCATGAGCGTCAATCCAACACAGCGGCTCAAAGAGATCAGCGACCGCCTTCCAGAGAGATTGGCTCAACAGAAGGTGATTGAGGCAAAACTGAATGACGCCGAGTAGTCTCCAACCATCACGTAGCTATTGCCAGGTTTAGAGGTTTGGGTTTGTGCCTACAGGCCATGCGCCCGCGCACGTAAGCTCCCCCGATTTGACGACCTTGCATAACATCTGATAGCTACTGCCCCCCTTTCCAAAAAATTAGGGGGACCTGCAGATGTGGGTAGCATTCTCGACGCCCGAGGGTTCAGGCTTTTTCTCAGCTGTAGCAAAGGATGAGGACGGCAAGACCAGCGGGCCGCACATGGGGTCTCGCGTCTGTCTGCGGTTCCGCCGCGCTCAGGACGCCGAACTTCTGCGCGATTATGGTATGGACGGCGAGGTGATCGAAACACCGGACGGCAACTATCGTTTCCGGGCGTTCATCCCACACAACCACCTCGTGACCGTGCTGATGAACTTGGGCAATCACATGTCCTACCCCAATTTCAAGAACAGCATTCCCGAGGATGACATACTACTAGCAAACGCCTGCCACGAGGCATGGGCAGTGTTCGGCGACTTACAGGAGGGCGGGCCATACGGTGCAGGTCAGTGATTGCACCGCCCTGACAATCGCTATATGAGACGCCTCGTGGCTTTATTGTCGCCAAAAGCCACAAAACAGTGACGAGTGACGCCGAAACGTCCAGAAAAATTACTGTTTTCAGAACCTTAAATGGCGATACCCGCAACCGGGCGTTCAGTGGGCGCCAAACCGACGAGGAGAGCCGATATGGCCCTAGACTCACAGTCAGTCTCTCTTACTTTTCCCGACGGCAATTCCCGATCCTTTGACGCAGGCGTGACGCCCGCGCAGGTGGCTGCCGACATCTCGACCTCACTGGCCAAAAAGGCCATCTCGGCCACCGTGAACGGCCAGCACTGGGACCTGCAGTGGCCCATCGAATCTGACGCGCAGATCGCCATCCACACCATGAAGGATGAAGAGCAGGCCAACGAGCTGATCCGCCACGATCTGGCGCATGTGATGGCGCGTGCAGTGCAGGAAATCTGGCCTGCTACCAAGGTCACCATCGGCCCCGTGATTGACAATGGCTGGTACTACGATTTCGACCGGGAAGAACCGTTCACGCCCGAAGATCTCGGCCTCATCGAGAAAAAGATGAAGGAGATCATCAATAAGCGCGATCCCGTCACCACCGAAATCTGGGACCGTCAGCGCGCAATCGAATTCTACAAGGCCAATAACGAGCCATATAAAGTCGAGCTGATCGAAGCCATTCCGGGTGACGAACCGCTTCGCATGTACTGGCACGGCCACTGGCAGGACCTCTGCCGTGGCCCGCACTTGCAGCACACCGGCCAACTGCCGGGCGACGCCTTCAAGCTGATGAGCATTGCTGGCGCCTATTGGCGTGGCGACAGCGACCGCGCGATGCTGCAGCGCATTTACGGCGTGGCCTTCACCGGCAAGGAAAAGCTGAAAGCGCACCTGCACATGCTGGAAGAGGCCGCCAAACGTGACCACCGCAAGCTGGGTCGCGAGATGAACCTGTTCCACATGCAGGAAGAGGCACCGGGTCAGATTTTCTGGCACCCGAATGGATGGAAAATCTATACCACCCTGCAGGACTATATGCGCCGGATGCAGGAACGAGACGGCTATGTCGAGGTGAACACCCCTCAAGTTGTCGACCGCAAGCTATGGGAAGCTTCGGGCCACTGGGACAAATACCAGGAGAACATGTTCATCGTCGAAGTGGACGAGGAGCACGCCCGCGAAAAGGCGATCAATGCGCTGAAACCGATGAACTGCCCGTGCCACGTGCAGGTGTTCAATCAGGGCCTGAAGTCCTATCGCGACCTGCCTCTACGCATGGCCGAGTTTGGATCCTGCGCGCGGTATGAACCCTCGGGCGCTTTGCATGGGATCATGCGGGTCCGCGGTTTCACGCAGGACGATGGCCATATCTTCTGCGCCGAGGAACAGATCGAATCTGAGACCGCCAAGTTTATCGCGTTCCTGTCCAAGGTCTATTCCGACTTAGGGTTCCATGACTGGACCATCAAACTGTCGACTCGCCCGGAAAAGCGGATCGGATCAGACGAAAGCTGGGATCTGGTCGAAAAGGCGCTGGGTGATGCCTGTAAGGCAGCGGGCTATGACTATGAAGTCCTAGAAGGCGAAGGCGCGTTTTATGGCCCCAAGCTGGAATTCACTCTGACCGACGCGATCGGCCGGACATGGCAGTGCGGCACCCTGCAAGTTGATCCCAACTTGCCCGAACGTCTGGATGCCAACTTTATCGGAGCCGATGGCGCAAAGCATCGTCCGTTCATGCTGCACCGGGCGACACTGGGCTCGTTCGAACGCTTCATCGGCATCTTGATCGAAGAACACGCCGGCAAGCTTCCGTTCTGGTTGGCGCCACGTCAGGTCGTGGTCGCCTCGATCACATCCGAGGCGGATGACTATGTTCAGGAAGTTGTCGAAACGCTCAGGGCCGCTGGCGTGCGGGCCGAGGCGGATATTCGCAACGAAAAGATCAACTACAAGGTCCGGGAGCACTCGGTCGGCAAGGTGCCGATCATTCTGGCCGTCGGTCACCGCGAAGTTGACGAGCGTACGGTAAGTGTGCGCCGCCTTGGCGAAAAACAGACACAGGTTCAATCGCTTGAGGCTGTAACAAAAGAGTTGTCTTTGGCGGCTACCCCGCCCGACCTTCTGTAACATTCGGCGATAATTTGCACGAAATCCGGCCTCGAATTAGAGGCCGGATTGAAACATTTTCCATTTTTCATTTCAAAAACAGTTTGTTAACCTTCAAGAGGTCATTACGCTCTTTGACGGGGTTGTGAGACACGGGCTCGTGAATTCACCTGCCCCGATTTAGCTACTACCTTTGTCATTGTCACAAGAAGACATACGCAGTCATCAAAAGGGATTACCGAGATGTCGAACACCGCAAAAACCCTGGTTATCGCAAGCGCAGTTGCAGCAGCCGTATCTGGCGTAGCCACAACCGCCTCCGCACAAGCCAAAGAAAAATGCTATGGCGTTTCGCTGGCCGGTCAGAACGACTGTGCCGCTGGCCCCGGCACCACCTGCGCGGGCACCTCGACCGTTGACTATCAGGGCAATGCCTGGACTCTGGTCGACGCTGGAACCTGCGCCGATATCGAACTGCCCAAGTCGGCAGACGGTGCAGCGCGCGAAGGTTCGCTGGAACCGCTGGAGCGCGACCTGCCGGCATAAGCCCAAGCATCTGAGAATCGGAGGGGCGGGCCCTATCGCCCGCCTCTTTTCGTGACCGGAGGATTTGCACATGCTGGATAGTTCACTTCGATCGAACAGGCTGCCCGCGGCACCGGGGGTCGGGTATAAACCCCAGCATTACGACCAGATTCTGGACCATGCGCATCCGGTCAGCTGGCTTGAGATCCATGCCGAAAACTACATGGGT
Organism: Ruegeria sp. CDSB117; assembly: GCF_059611005.1. NCBI lineage: Bacteria > Pseudomonadati > Pseudomonadota > Alphaproteobacteria > Rhodobacterales > Roseobacteraceae > Ruegeria > Ruegeria sp. CDSB117. The sequence goes on along the minus strand of NZ_JBXWOS010000023.1, from coordinate 16,336 downwards.
GATGGCGGCAGGCCGCTGGCTCAATTGCGCCACCTCTCTGAAAAATTCCCCATTTCCGTACACGGCGTCGGCCTCTCGATCGGTGGAGAAGGCCCCTTGGATCCCGATCATCTGGCGCGCCTGAAACACTTGGTGGGGTGGCTGAATCCGGCCAGCTTTTCCGAGCATCTGGCCTGGTCGACCCATGACAGTCATTTCCTGAACGATCTTCTGCCCCTGCCCTACACGGACGAAACGCTGGAGCAAATCTGCGCACATATAGACCAGGTTCAGGAAACCGTGGGGCGGCAAATGCTACTGGAAAACCCGTCCAGCTATTTGGCTTTTGAAGAAAGTACATGGTCCGAGCCTGACTTCCTGCGGGAAATCGCACGTCGAACAGGATGTGGTCTTTTGCTGGATGTGAACAATGTCTTCGTGTCGGCCACCAACCTGGACTTCTCGCCGCAGGGCTACATCGACGCCTACCCGCTGGACAACGTCCACGAGATACACCTTGGCGGTCATGACGAAGACGAAGACGATCATGGTCGTCCCTTGCTGATCGACAGCCACGGTCGCGAAGTCGTTGATCCCGTGTGGACGTTGCTGGATTTCGTGTTGGACCGTTCCGGTCCGAAACCCGTACTGATCGAATGGGATACGGACGTACCCGACTGGTCCGTTCTTCGGGCCGAAGCAGATCGGGCGCAGGCGGCACTGGACCGCATCCCAGCATGAGCGTTTCGCAAACCACGTTCCGCGTAGCCCTGCTTGACCCGTCGGCGGCCGTTCCGGACGGTTTGTGGGATGCCACAGAACGCCCTGCCGGGCGGCGGTTCAGCGTTTACCGCAACAACGTGGCTGTCTCGCTGACCGAAGCGATGCATCAAGCCTTTCCCGTGATCGCACGGCTGCTGGGGTCTCAGAACATGGATGGGCTTGCCGGGCTTTTCCTGCGCAAACACCCCCCGTCTTCACCGCTGATGATGTTCTATGGTGAGGAATTTCCGGAGTTCCTCGCCGGGATGGAGCAGTTGTCGCACCTTGGCTACCTTGCCGACGTCGCGCGTCTGGAACTGGCGCTGCGCCGGTCCTACCATTCTGCTGACAGCCAACCTGCACCGCCTGATGCGCTGGCCATTCCACCGGAAGAGATCGTCCTGGCAAAACTGGAATTTGCGCCATCCATGAAGGTTCTTCGGTCAGATTGGCCGCTGTTTTCGATCTGGCGCTTCAATTCAGAAGACGGTGCACCAAAACCTGCACCCGGGTCCGAAGATATCCTGATCACCCGGCCCGAGTTCGACCCGGCCCCGCATTTGCTGCCCAAAGGCGGAGCGGACTGGATCGCGCACGTTCAGGCCGGACTTACCATTGGCGAGGCATTTGAACAAACCTCTGCCGAATTCCCCGAATTTGACCTTGGGGCCATTCTGGCGCTGCTTTTGCAGGGCGGCGCGATTACTTCTGTGTCTATCGAAAGGCTGGCAACATGACTGCCCTGATCTCTTTTCACAATAATACCCTGGGACGGCTGGAAATGACCTCTGGCTGGCTCACGCCAACACTGGCCCGGGTGGTTTTTGCCGCGACGCTGCTTGTCTACTATTGGAACTCAGCAACCACCAAACTTGGCAGTGGCATTTTGGGTTTCCTGTTCCCGTCTGACGGTGCATACGTCCAGATTTTTCCCAAAGCAATGGAAGCCGTCAGCTATGACAGTTCACAACTTGGCTTTTCTTATTGGGTGATCGCAGTAGCCGGCACCTGGGCTGAGTTCCTGCTGCCAGCCTTGATTCTGGTCGGCCTTCTGTCCCGGCTGGCGGCCTTGGGTATGATCGGATTTGTCTGGGTTCAGACAATTGTCGACGTCACCGGGCATGGCGCAGCGCTTGGAAGCTTTTTCACCGCCGCACCAAATGTGCTGGACCAGCGGACGCTCTGGACTTTCGTGCTGCTCGTTATCGTGATCAACGGCGCAGGCCCCTTGTCTGTCGACCGGGCTCTGCACGTGAAATGACCTAGAAATGTGCCTTGGGCTCGTCCGGTTTTCCCGCGGCCAGCCCAAGGATGCCTGCCACGGCGGCAAAGGCCACCGGAAACATCGTGAAGACGTTGAATCCAAAAGCGAAATACATCCCGACGGCTGAGATCAGCAGCAATATCCCACCGATCAGAGCTCGCGCATGAGCCATTGCGCCCCCCGCGATGGCCAGCAAAGGCGCAATAATGGAAGCGGTCTGGATGAACTGTACGTTGTCCACTTGCTCAGCAAGGCCTTCGATCTCGCCGTAATGGTTTATGAATTCGATATAGCCATAGCCAAAAAAGCCAACAATCATTCCGATCAAACCGGCAATGACGCCCAAAATCATTGATGCGTTGCGCATTTAAACCCTCATAATTACGTCAGACACATAAGCGCCCAATCAGGCAACGCCAAGACTTGCCTTGGTTTTTGCGGTCCAGCCCAACAACAACGTACCGTCATCTTCAATCAAGGGGCGCTTCATCAAAGTCGGGTGTTCCTTCAGCAGCTCCAAAGGTGGTCGCGTGCGTTGTTCCGCGTCCAATCCACGCCAAGTTGTTGACCGGGTATTGAGCAAAGCTTCGCCGAACGTATCAAACGCCTCTGTCAGAACAGAATCGGGAACACCTTGCGTCCGAACATCTACAAATTCTATATTTTCAATTTCTTTCAATGCCTTACGGCACGTATCGCAATTTTTCAAGCCATATAGACGCATTTTGGGACCGTTCCTGTACTAGTATGAATTTTGGGCATTTTTGCCTGCTGCTTCCAGTAATTCTTGATTTTTTACTTCACCGTGCAATGTTGAAAAAGACGAAACACACAATTCGGGCCGCGTCGTGTGGGCGAAGCGGTGATGTGTTGTGGTTACGTCAACCACTGCCCCCACCAATTTGTGGGACAACGTGTAAGTAGAAGGAGACACGGGAAATGCCAACTGGCACCGTGAAATGGTTTAATACCACGAAAGGCTATGGGTTTATTGCCCCTGACGAAGGTGGCAAGGACGTTTTTGTTCATATCTCGGCCGTAGAACGGTCCGGTCTGACCGGACTCGCTGACAATCAGAAAGTCTCGTATGAGTTGGAAGACGGACGCGACGGCCGACAAATGGCCTCTGATTTGAAGCCGTTATAAAACACCCCGTCATCTGCGGGTACTAAAAGCAGGCCAACGGCCAATTTCCGGCCGTTGTCCATTCTCAAGGGTTTGAAACCTTACCCTCGCGTCGGTTTGGAATCGGCATGAGTGTTTTCGTTTTCGCCGAACACCACGATTTCCGAGCGTTCACACATAACACTAATGACTGATGTCATGAGCCGCTCGAAATGGCATCATGACATCAGAAGAAAGAGTCTTGTCGGTTTTAACCCTCGCGAATGACTGCCTCGAACTCGCGCCATTCCCGTGCTGTCATGCCCGAGTTTTCCTGCGTCACGGCTTCGCCGGCCAACATGCGACGCAGGCTATCAACCATCTGCGCCGAAAGGTTGACCGCGCCCAAACGGTAATCTTCGAACGCTCTATACGCGAAGGGCACCCAGTCGGCGACGATCTTGCACATCATGTCGGCGTAAACGCGGATTTCGTACTGAGCATGTGGATCGGCCCGCAAGCGCAGGAAATGGAACAGGTTGTGCAGATCCACTTTCCAGTACCACTGCGTGTAGATATTCGCAGGCAGGTTCATGCGCGCCAATTCTCGCGCCAGCCCCTGCTGACCATCCTGGTTGATCATGGCTTCGTAATTGTCATAGCACCGCGCGCTGTCGGCCTTGAGCATTTCCAGAACGCGGGCTGCCTCTTCGCCTTGCAGGGCGTCGCCGCGGCCCTGATTGTTCACTTCGGATTGTGCGGCCACGTGGTCCGGTGCAGGGATATAAAACTCTCGATCCAGAATAGAATACCGCGCAGAATACTCATTCACATTTGCGGTCCGGTGACGAATCCACTGTCGGGCGACAAAGACTGGCAGTTTGACGTGCAGCTTGATCTCGCACATCTCGAACGGGGTCGAGTGCCAGTGCCGCATCAGATAGCGGATCAGCCCCTCGTCATTCTGCACCGATTTGGTGCCTTTGCCGTAAGATACGCGTGCCGCCTGACAAATTGCTGCGTCATCCCCCATGTAGTCAATGACGCGTACAAAGCCGTGATCCAGCACCTGATGCGCGGTATAGAGGTGGTCTTCCATCCCCTCAGCCACAACGCGGCGTGTTGGATGCGATTGCGCCCGTTGCGCTTCGATCTCGGCCAGTTGGTCAGAGGACAGCGGCATGAAAGTTCCTTTCCAGCAATGAGTCGCCCACCACTATATCTCGGCAATTCCCAGACCGGAACCGCGACATGTGCACCAAGCGCCGCAAATTTCAAATTGTGTCCGCCCTGCCCCTCGACACGCTTGGTGCGCGCGCTAAGCTGCAGCGCATCATCTGAATAGAAAGGAAGCCACAATGGGGCTGACATATCTTCACACCATGGTTCGCGTGAAGGATCTGGAGAAGTCGATGGCGTTCTACGAACTGCTGGGCCTGAAGGAAACCCGCCGGTATGACAGCGAACAGGGCCGGTTTTCGCTGATCTTCATGGCCCCCCCGGGGCAAGAGGATCGGCCTATCGAACTAACGCATAACTGGGATGGCGACGATAACCTGCCCAGCGACAGCCGCCATTTCGGGCACTTAGCCTACGGCGTCGATAACATCTACGAAGTTTGTCAGCACCTGCGGGATAACGGCGTCGTTATCAACCGCCCGCCGCGCGATGGTCGCATGGCTTTTGTGCGGTCTCCGGATAATATCTCGGTCGAACTGCTCCAAAACGGCAAAGCGCTGGAACCGGCCGAGCCCTGGGCCAGCATGGAAAGCACCGGCAGCTGGTGATCCGCTGGCTGATAGCGCTGGGTCTGGCCGTTCTGGCCAGCCCCGTTCGGGCCGAGACCTGCCGGCTTGCACTGGCGCTCGCTATGGATATCTCGACTTCCGTGGACGAGAACGAAGACGTTTTGCAACGGCAGGGTCTTGCGGCTGCATTGATCGCACCAGAAGTGGTCGAGGCATTTTTTTCGTCGCCCGCGCCGGTCGCGCTGGCCGTGTATGAGTGGAGCGGCCGCACCACCCAACGCGTTATTCTGAACTGGACCATGATCAACACCGAAGCCGACCTGCTGGTTGCCGCCTCAACGGTGCAGCAATCGGTTCGCTCGGACAGCGCCTCGGCCACGGCAATGGGTTATGCCTTGGCGTTTGGCGCGACTTTGATGCAGCAAGCGCCACCCTGCCTTTTTAACACCATCGATTTGTCCGGCGATGGCTCAAACAATGACGGCTATGGGCCGGACTCGGCATACCGGCACTTTCCTTTTCAAAACGTCGTGGTCAACGGACTGGTGATCAACGCTGCTGATTTTGAAGGAGAGCTGTTCCTCATCCCGTTCTTCGAGAACAACGTTCTGCACGGTCCTGGCGCGTTTCTTGAAATCGCACAAGGATTCGAGGATTTTGAACGCGCGATGCGTCGCAAGCTGGAACGAGAATTGAAAGGATTGCAGATCGGTGCGTTGAAGGAGGGTGCACATCAATGATCCGCCTCTTGGCCGCGATATTTGCCATGTTCGCCAGCGCCGCCGCGTCGGAATGCAGGCAAGCACTGGCGTTGGGGCTGGACGTGTCCGGTTCGGTCGACAGCACCGAGTATAGGATGCAAACCGGAGGTCTAGCGGCGGCCCTGCAACGCCCTGAAGTTGTTCAACTGATCCTGTCCGACATCGGCGCGCCTGTGCGATTGGCGATCTACGAATGGAGCGAGCCCCGCCATCAACGCATGTTGGTAAACTGGACTGAGATCCGCACGGCACAAGATCTTGCACGGATCAGCGACCAATTGAAGACCGTCGCGCGGGGTAACGCACCACAGGGCACGGCTGTTGGGTCGGCAATGCGGTTCGGAGCCAATCTACTGTCGCAGCAACCGAATTGCTGGAAACGCACATTGGATCTGTCAGGGGACGGTAAGCACAATCTGGGCCCTCATCCACGCAGCGTGAAAGCCGAACTGGAAAACACCGGCATCACGATCAACGGGCTCGTGATCGGAGCAGACGATCCCAGTCATGGCGACAAACGCTATGTCCAGGTCGGTGAGCTTTCCGCCTATTACAACACATGGGTTATTCTGGGGCCCGGAGCCTTCGTCGAAGTCGCTTTGGGCTTTGAGGCCTATGAGGACGCGATGACCCGAAAACTGATACGCGAGCTGGAGGGGGTAACCCTGTCCGACGCCACAGATTCTCTGCGCCCCTGATCAATAGATGTACCGGATTTGGTCCGTCCAATACCGCTCGACCCGACGCAGGGATGTGGTGATGTCGTCGATGCCTTCCAGCCCCAACACGCCGCGATTTTGCAACCCCTCAGCGTGGCGCGAAAACAGCTCGGATACGACATCGCGTATTTCGCGACCGCGTGGGGTCAATCGAACCCTTACGGAACGGCGGTCGATCTCGCATCTTTGATGGTGCATGTACCCCATTTCGACCAGTTTCTTCAGGTTGTAGCTGACGTTGCTGCCCTGATAATACCCACGACTTTTCAGTTCGCCCGCGGTGACTTCATGGTCGCCGATATTGAATAAAAGCAAGGCCTGCACGGCGTTGATTTCCAACACGCCAACACGCTCAAACTCATCCTTGATGACGTCCAATAGCAACCGGTGCAGCCGTTCCACCAAGGCAAGTGCCTCAAGATAGCTGGTCATGAACCCTTTGGTTCCCGGCGCGGAGACCTGCATTTCCATACTCATCCGATCCTCCGATTCAGTCGCGCTGTTTCAGGCAGGATGAATGGAAATCCCGAAAAATCGGTTAAGCCGGGTTTTCTTCTATTTTTGAAAGGTCTGCGCGATGTCCGATATCAATTCGGAATAGGTTTCGGGCGGCTGCACCTGCCCTGTGACCCACTGATAAAGATCCTGATCGTTTTCGTGCAGCAACGCATCATAATTATCCAGATCCGACGGCTCCATGGCCGTCAGATTTCGGTCAGCATAGGCCGACAGGATCAGATCCATTTCCTTGATCCCACGCCGCATGGATCGCATCTTCAGCCGCTTTATACGAACGTCCCGTGGTTCGTTCACCGCCCCTGCTCCAGCATCAGACGCACCCTTTTCTCCAGTTTCGCGGCCCGCTCGGCGCTGGCGCGCATTTCACCGCGAATGGAACGCAGCTCAGCCACGACATCCGCAAGCTCGGGTGCGCCCTCTTCCGCTTCAACGGGGGCATCCATGCCTTCGCCTTCACCGGTCAGCAACCACATGATCGACACGTTGACCATGCCTGCCATCATGGAAAGACGGTTCGCGCGCGGCTCGGACAGATCGTTTTCCCAAGCTGCAATTGTCGTCTTTTTCACGCCAAGCCTGCGGGCCATCTGGGCCTGGGTCATACCAGCCGCTTCGCGTGCCCCTGCCAGCCTGTCCCCGAATGTCGCAGAGTCCGGTCCGTACCAGTCATTCTCGTCGTTCATCGGGCTCTCCAATTCCATAATTCATATCGCTTGATCGTCATTCGAGCGCACCCTATGACAGTCAAGCTGAACATACAAATCGAGGCCGACCATGAGTTTCCTTTCTGCGACACTGTCACGCGTGAAGCCATCGCCCACCATTGCGATAACCGCTAAAGCGGCCGAGTTGAAAGCTGCCGGGCGCGATGTCATCGGCCTAAGCGCGGGCGAGCCCGATTTTGACACTCCGCAGAACATCAAGGACGCAGCAGTAGCGGCCATCGCAGCCGGGAAGACCAAATATACTGCGCCTGACGGCATCCCAGAATTGAAACAAGCGGCCTGCGCCAAGATGAAGCGTGACCACGGCTTGGACTATACGCCCGCGCAGATTTCGGTCGGCACCGGCGGCAAGCAAACTTTGTACAACGCCCTGATGGCCACGATGAACGAAGGCGATGAGGTTGTGATACCTGCGCCTTATTGGGTTAGCTATCCGGATATGGTGCTATTGGCCGGAGGCACTCCGGTAATCGCGGAAACTTCGATCCAGACCAACTTCAAACTGACTGCAGATCAGCTTGAGGCTGCGATCACGCCAAAGACCAAGTGGCTTATCTTCAACTCACCGTCGAACCCCACTGGTGCAGGCTATAGCCGTGAAGAGTTGAAAGAACTGACCGATGTTCTGATGCGTCATCCGCATGTCTGGGTCATGTCCGACGACATGTATGAACATCTGGCCTATGACGGGTTCGAATTCTGCACCCCGGCCGAAGTCGAGCCCCGCCTGTATGACCGGACGCTGACCTGCAATGGCGTCTCCAAAGCTTATGCCATGACCGGTTGGCGCATTGGCTACGCAGCAGGACCGGTCGAAATCATCGCCGCAATGCGCAAGATTCAATCGCAATCGACCTCGAACCCCTGCTCGGTCAGCCAATGGGCGGCGGTGGAGGCACTGAACGGCACTCAGTCCTTCCTGGCCCCCAACAACGAAACGTTCAAACGCCGCCGTGATCTTGTTGTGCGCATGTTGAACGATATCGACGGCATCAGTTGCCCGACGCCCGAGGGGGCGTTCTACGTCTATCCATCCATTGCCGGGCTAATTGGCAAAACCACCCCCGCAGGCACTGTGATCGACTCGGATGAGGCTTTTGCCACCGCATTGCTGGAAGAGGTGGACGTGGCCGTCGTGTTCGGTGCGGCCTTTGGCCTGTCGCCAAACTTTCGCGTCAGCTATGCGACCTCGGACGAGGCGCTGACCGAAGCTTGCACCCGCATCCAGCGCTTTTGCGCGTCGTTGACTTGAGTAAGCGCAAATGACGTCGGAACTGCCCGAATATTATTTCCGCGTTCGCGAGAATGGTGCGGCGGTTTTCAGGATCGACACTGAAAACCGCCAGCGCCGGATCGAGATGGATCAGATCGCGGTCATCAACATCCGCAATGGCGAGGTGAAACCGCAAGGCCAACGCACGTTGTCCGACGCCGACAAGGCCGAGATTGCCCGTTGGATGGAGGCGCGAAAAACGTTGCTTGCCCAGCGCGATATCGACGACATTCATCGGGCTGTCGATTATCTGAACCTCACCACGCAATGGGCGCAATCCAAGGCAACACCAGAGCAGCTGGAAGACGTTACCGACCGGTTGCTGCTGGCCATGCATGATCTACGTTCTGTCCTGGTGCGAAAAAAGGCAGACCGCTTCAGCAAAGACTGACCCGCCGAATCTTACTCGGCGGGCACACCGACCTCGCGGACGGACCGCATCCAGAACCGCGCCATCAGCATAACCGCTGCGCAGGCCAGGCCCAGAACAAGGCCCAGCCAGACTCCGATTCCATCCATGCCCAAGACGAAGCCGAAGTAATACGACGACGTGATCCCCACGCCCCAATAGCTGAGTGCGGCCATGACCATCGGGACCTTTGCGTCCTGCAAGCCGCGCAGCAGCCCCAACGCAATGACCTGTGCGCCGTCCACCAATTGGAACAAAGCCGCCATGGCCAGCAGACCTGTACCGATCATCAGAATTTCCGGACGCTGCGGGTCATCCGGTTCCATGAACAGGGAAATCAAAGGCTCGGCATAGGCAAGGAACAGGATAACAGTCACGACCGAGATCACCAAAGACATCCCCGTCACCGCAATCGCGCCGCGTTCCAGATGTGGCCTATCTTTCCGGCCCAACGCATTCCCTGCCCGGATCGTCGCTGCGTTTGACAGCCCCAGATGCACCATGAACGTCGCGGATGCCAAATTAAGTGCAATGCCATGTGCCGCCAGCGGAACCTGACCCAGCCAGCCCATCATGATCGCTGACATTGCGAACAGGCTGACCTCGGACAGGGTCGTCAGGCCAATCGGCACGCCAAGGCGGAGGACGCTAAGGAACATCTCCCAATCTGGGCGCCAGAACCGTTGGAACAGGCTATGTTCGGGTAGAACGCGCATGGCGTAGATCACCACGCACACCAACGATACGATCTGAGTGACAACCGACGCGATGGCAGCGCCCATTACACCCAGTTCAGGGGCTCCCCAATTACCGAAGATCAGGGCATAGTTGGTGATCGCATTGACCACTGCCGCGGCCACGGTGATCCACAAAACGATCTGGGTCCGCTCCAACGCGGCCAGATAGGATTTCAGCACCATCACCAAAAGCGCCGGAATTAGGCCCCACCCAGCAACCCTGAGGTACTGGGACGCGGTTTCAGCGACTTGCGGGTCCTGCTTCAACGCAAGGAAAATAGGGTACGACCACCAGAGCATTGGCATCATAACGGCCGCATAGATAAGCGACAACCACAACCCCATGCGCGTTGTACGGCGAATACTTGTTTCGTCTTCTTCAGCCGCAGCCGTCGCCACCATTGGCATGACGGCCAAACCGAATCCGGCCCCAAACAGGAACAACACAAAGAAATAGCTGCTGGCCAGGGTCACGGCGGCCAGCGCCTCGACACCGTACCAACCCAGCATGACTGTATCCGTCAGCCCAATAGCAAATTGGGCCAGGTGCCCGCCGATCAGCGGCAGGCCCAGTACAGAAATGGCCCGGAAGTGGCCACGATATGTCATCACCCTACTCATCCGAACAGCCTTATGCCCGGCCCGAGGCCGGGACAAGAGGCGAACGACGAAATTTCACCTTGAGACTACACCCGCAGGTTCAAATGTTATCTGAGAGCGTTCTTGTCACACCGTTTCAGGATGCAGTGAATTACCCAGAATATGTTCCGAATGCTGGATCACGTGATGTGCCTGCCCCACGATCAAAGGATCGGGGTTGTCGACGATTTCATGGTTCTTGTCCGGATAATCCAGCGTGGACAGAAAGTGGCGCATGCAGTTCAAGCGCGCGCGCTTTTTGTCGTTCGATTTCACGATGGTCCAAGGGGCGTCGGCGGTATCGGTATAGAAGAACATCGCCTCTTTCGCCTCGGTATAATCGTCCCATTTATCAAGGCTCGCTTTGTCGATCGGTGACAGTTTCCACTGTTTCAGAGGATCGGTTTCGCGGCTTTTGAACCGGCGTTGCTGTTCGGGTTGCGTGACCGAGAACCAGTATTTGTAAAGTTGGATGCCCGAGCGCACCAGCATCCGCTCCAGCTCGGGCGTTTGACGCATGAACTCGAGATATTCGTTGGGCGAACAAAAACCCATCACCCGTTCAACCCCGGCGCGGTTGTACCAGGATCGGTCGTAGAAAACCATTTCACCCACAGTGGGCAATTCCTGAACATAGCGCTGATAGTACCACTGCCCCTTCTCTTCCCAGGTGGGCTTGTTCAGGGCAACGACACGCGCTTGGCGTGGGTTCAGGTGCTCCATAAAGCGTTTGATCGTTCCACCTTTGCCTGCGGCGTCCCTGCCCTCGAACAGCAGGACAAACCGCTGGCCGGTTTCTTGAGCCCAAAGCTGCACCTTTAGCAATTCTGCCTGCAGTTGCGCCTTTTCCGCCTCATAAGCTTTGCGCACCATCTTGCGGTCATAAGGATACTTGCCGCTTTCAAAGGCTTGACGAATTCTCTCGGGGCTAGGCTCGGTCGGTGAGGTTTTGGCTATCGCCGACAGGTTGGCAGGGTCTTGCACATTCTCGATCTGCGTCACTACTTCCATTCAGGTTCTCCTTGTCTCACTGTCCGGGAAAACGCCTAGCAGCCGGGTGAAAAACACGCTTTGATTGGAGTCAAAGTTTTACATCTTTCTGGGCGTGTGCTTCAGGTACAACAAAGGGCTTCGGCTATGGAAAACAAGTTCATTGATCTTAACGGCCAGAGGTTCCTACTGCGCAGCTGGGGGGACCCCGACCTTCCGCCCTTGTTAATGCTTCACGGTTTTCCCGAGTATGGCGGCGCGTGGCAGGACCTGGCCCCGCATTTGTCCTCCGACTTTCATTGCATCGCCCCCGATCAACGCGGTTACGGGCAAAGCTGGGCACCAAATGGCGTTGGCCATTATGCCCTGTCGCGACTGGTCTCGGACATGGTGACGCTGATTGAGGGGTTCGCCCGTCCGGTTTGTGTTCTTGGCCACGATTGGGGAGCGTCCGTGGCCTATGGTTTGGCCATGTTCCGCCCTGATCTGGTGGACCGGTTGATCATCGCCAACGGCGTTCACCCGGTGCCCTTCCAACGGGCCATGGCAGCAGGAGGCGCGCAATCCGAGGCTTCGCAATACATCAATGCCCTGCGCGCACCAGACGCGGCAGAGCGTTTGTCGGCGGACAATTTCGCCAAGCTCGAACAGTTCTTTCGTTTCGGGATGGGTACAGACTGGCTGACGGACCAGCAAATGCAGGTCTATCGTACAGAATGGGCCCGGCCCGGGCGGCTGGAGACTATGCTGAACTGGTACCGGGCGTCACCGCTGGTGGTTGCGAAACCCGGCGCACCGCGCACGGATCTGCCAGAGTTGCCGAAGGACCGGTTGATGGTTCGCTGCCCCCACCTGTTGCTGTGGGGGCGTGAAGACAAGGCGTTGCTGCCAGAATCGACTGAGGGGCTGGAAGACTACGCACCGGACCTGACGCGCATCGACATTCCGAACGCTGATCACTGGCTGCATCACCAACAACCCAAAGCGGTGGCGCAGGCAATCCTTGGTTGGATGGCGCGCTAAATCCGGTTACCGGTGCCCCCAATCCGCCGGGTCATCCGAGTTGTTGGGCGACAGGCCCAATATGTCGCCATCCGTTGAACACCCCAGCCCCAAAACGGTCCGGTTCGCATAAGAAAAATACGCGCAGACCTGATTGATTTCGAGGATCTCACCATCGTCCCATCCGGCCGTGCGCAGGGCTTCCACGTCTTGCTGTTTCAACTCCGACGGGGCCTCGGTCAGTTTGCGCGCATAGTGCATCGCCTCGATCTGGGCCGCATCCAACGGAGCACCCTCCGGTTCGCCTGCCTCAATCGCCGCGCGAATTGCCTGACTACGCTTCGGATCGCCCAACAAGCGCTGCAGGCCGCTGTAATGGTGCTCAACACAATAACTGCATTTGTTCAGTGCGCTGACCCATACGCCCAGCACCTCAAGAAACCACTTCGGGATCGTGTTGGCCGAATGGTGCAGCACGTTCTTGTACATGGCCATGTGACCTTCCATCGAATGTGGCCGCAAGGAATGCACCATCATGATGTTGTCGACGTTGTTGTCCGGGCCAGTAACACGGTCGTAAAGTTTCCTGAGTTTTCCCGTTGCCTCATCAAAAGGGATGGTTCTGATCCAGCTCATTTATGTCTGCCTTGCTGCTAATGGTTTCCGCGTCAACTTGGCCGCGCCTCGAACCGCACGCAAGGCTATACACTTGCCGCATCCGCATGAAAACCTTTGACAATACGGACTAATTACTCGTATCACTCAAGTCCGTCACAAACCCCAAAAGTAAGAAGGAGGTTCGATCAATGATAGATTTGTATCTGACCACAGGTTCCTTCTGTGACCCGCACGCGTTCTTTGCCTGACACTTCAGACTAACCGTGACGCCTTTCGCTGGCGAAATATTTCCCCGTTTTAACTCACTGCCCTCTGCCTTTTTGGCGGGTCAAATTCAAGGTGACTTCCATGCAGATGAACGAACTTCTGAAAGATTATGTATTTGAACTTGAGGGCTTTCTGTCCGCCGATATCTGTGATCGCTGGATTGACGATATCGAAACTTCGGGATTTGAACCCGCTTTGATCAACGGTGTGAACGGAGCCACCCATCGCCCGGACATTCGAAACAATGACCGCCTGATCCGGGACGACGCCGAAACGGCTCACGACTTGTGGCAAAGCGTGTTGCCTTTTGCACCGCAACGCTTTGGCAAGCGAACAGCGGTTGGCCTAAACGAACGCCTCCGTTTTTACCGCTATGGTGTCGGGCAAATGTTTGACTGGCATCAGGATGGCTATTTTGAGCGCCCCAATGGTGAGCGCAGCCTGTACACCCTCATGGTCTATCTGAATGACGGATTCGAAGGTGGCGGCACATCGTTCTGCGACATTTATGCGGGCCGGTCTTTTCCCGATTTCTGTGTTACGCCGAAAAAGGGGGCAGCCTTGCTGTTCTATCACCCTGTCATGCATCGCGGCGATCCGGTTTTGGACGGGCAAAAATATGTAATGCGCACGGACATTATGTACTCGCCGGAGAAGCCTTAAAAAAACGGGTGGGAGGACACCTGTTCGGGTCTCAATTGACCACAACACTTCGCGCGCCCCTTCCCCCGGACCACATCACCTGCCATAATGGGACCAAACCTAAAAACAAGAGCAGCACCCATGCCCGACGATCTGTTGACGCCAGAAGCGACCACAACTTATGACGCCTCCTCAATCGAGGTGCTAGAAGGTCTGGAACCGGTCCGCAAACGCCCCGGCATGTATATTGGCGGCACCGATGAACGTGCTTTGCACCATATGGTGGCCGAAATCCTCGATAACTCGATGGACGAAGCGGTCGCGGGCCATGCCAACCGGATCGAGGTTGAGCTGCACGCCGATTACGCACTGACGGTGCGCGATAATGGGCGCGGTATTCCGATTGATCCACACCCCAAATTCCCCGACAAATCGGCGCTAGAGGTGATCCTGTGTACTTTGCACGCGGGTGGTAAGTTCTCGGGCAAGGCCTATCAGACCTCGGGCGGTCTGCACGGCGTGGGTGCGTCGGTGGTGAACGCGCTGTCGGATTCGATGGTCGTTCAGGTGGCGCGTGACAAACAGCTGTTCGAACAGCGCTTTTCACGCGGCATCCCTTTGGGCCCTGTCGAAAAAGTCGGCGCGGCGCCCAACCGGCGCGGCACCACTGTGACATTCCACGCAGACGAAGAGATCTTTGGCCACCACAAGTTCAAACCGGCGCGGCTGTTCAAATCCATCCGCTCCAAGGCCTACCTGTTCTCGGGCGTCGAAATTCGCTGGAAATCCCATATCGACGACGGCGAAACCCCGACCGAGGCCAGCTTCCACTTTCCCGGCGGTCTATCGGACTACCTGAAGGAAACGATGAACGGCTCGTCCACCTATGCCGAGCAACCTTTTGCAGGCACCGTGGACTTCCGGGAAAAGTTCGGCACCCCCGGCAAGGTCGAATGGGCGATCAACTGGACGCCCTCGCGCGACGGGTTCATCCAGTCCTATTGTAACACCGTCCCCACCCCCGAAGGCGGCACTCATGTGGCAGGCTTCTGGGCTGCGGTCCTCAAGGGAATCAAGGCGTACGGCGAACTGATCAACAACAAGAAGGCCGCGCAGATCACCCGCGACGACCTGATCACAGGTGGCTGTGCGCTGGTGTCCTGTTTCATCAGTGAGCCGGAATTCGTCGGCCAGACCAAAGATCGCCTTGCGACGGTCGAGGCGCAGCGGTTGGTAGAGAATTCGGTCCGCGACCATTTCGATAACTGGCTGGCCGCGGACACGAAATCCGCCGGAGCTATTCTCGATTTCCTCATTCTGAGGTCCGAAGAACGTCTGCGCCGACGCGCCGAGAAAGAAACACAACGTAAGTCCGCCACTAAAAAACTTCGTCTTCCCGGCAAGTTGGTGGACTGTTCTAGTTCAACACGCGACGGAACAGAATTATTCATCGTCGAAGGAGATTCTGCGGGCGGTTCTGCAAAAATGGGCCGAAACCGCAAAACGCAGGCCCTGCTGCCCCTGCGCGGCAAGATCCTGAACGTGCTGGGCGCGGCCAGTTCCAAGCTGGGCACCAATGCCGAGATCAACGATCTGACGCAGGCGCTGGGTGTCGGTCTTGGCACCAAGTTCAATGTCGATGACCTGCGCTATGACAAGATCATCATCATGACCGACGCGGACGTGGACGGCGCGCATATCGCGGCGCTGTTGATGACGTTCTTCTTCACCCAGATGCGGCCAATGATCGACACGGGCCACCTGTACCTCGCCTGCCCGCCTCTGTATCGCCTGACCCAAGGCGCCAAGCGGGTTTATTGCCTTGACGAGGCCGAGCGGGATGAGTGGCTTGAGAAAGGTCTGGGCGGCAAAGGCAAGATCGACGTCTCGCGCTTTAAGGGTCTGGGTGAGATGGACGCCAAAGACCTGAAAGAAACCACGATGGACCCGGCCTCGCGCAAACTGATCCGCGTCACCATCGACGAGGACGAACCCGGCGAGACCGGCGATCTGGTCGAGCGCCTGATGGGTAAAAAGCCCGAACTGCGGTTCCAGTACATTCAGGAGAACGCGCGGTTTGTGGAAGAGTTGGATGTTTGAGTAGGCTCCAGACTCATTGATTTACAACCAGAATAGAACGGTAGCCGCGAGTGCGATGGCTGACAGGAAGACCTTCGG
>NZ_JBXWOS010000022.1:0-62921 GCF_059611005.1 Ruegeria sp. CDSB117 | reverse complement strand
TGGCTCTTCGGAAAGTAGGGCTGAAGGCGCTCCATCTGTTCGTCAGTCAGCCAGAATAGATTGCTCATGATACACCTTTGAAACTCAGTGGCTTGAAGCATGCAACAGAGACAGCAGCAACAAAATTAATGGGTCCAGAACCTAGTCATATCGATCAGGATCCTCTTTAGGTCCAGTTCATAAACCGCAACTCGTCCGCGAACGGCAGGACGTTTTCGTGCAAGCCAACCCATCGTTTTCAGCTCTGCTATTTCACGCATTACGGTTCGCTCATTCACGGTCCAGAGGCGGGCAAAATCCTCACGCCCCATGTGCACCACGTCTCTAGGTCGATGCTTCTGAAGCATACCCTTCTTACAGCACGAACGTGTCGGCTCTGGCATTACGGCGAGGTTGAATCACAATGCCGAGTGCATCTCCATTGCCATCGGTCGCATGCCACAGCCAATGTTTCACGCCGGATTCAAGTCACGAACTGAGACCCGAAACAGTTCATCCTGAGACGAGCCGCCTCTCGACTGACATTGACGCCACGCGCCGCCAGGAGGTCCTCGACATCCGCCGTGCTGAGAGCAAATCGGTGATATGCCCACACGGCACAGGCGATAATTTCGCGAGGAAAACGGAAGTCCTTCAGCTACGGCAAAGGGGTCGGTATGCTCATGGGACCGCGCGATCCGAGAAGGACAACGCGATCAACTTGGTAATGCCGTCTGATCCTCCTCCACTGAAATGGTCCACCCCAATAGTAAGGAAACGGAGGATCAACTCTGCGGGACAAGTCAGGTAATTTCAGAATGGTGTATCGTTAATCTGCTGAACGGCCTTCAATAACCTGACAAAGACCAATTGACTGAATGCAAAAAACTGACACAACTAAAGCAAACAATCTTCTAAGCAACAACAGCAGTATCGGCACTGAAAACCGTGATCAAACAAAGAGATATCGAGCGTGAAGTCGGGCAAACATTGCAAAGGTTACGGCAGGAACGCAATCTGATCCTCTCTGAGCTGGCGACAACATCGCAGGTCTCGACCTCGATGATCAGCCGTATTGAGAACGGTAGCGTCTCTCCGTCTCTTGGCACGCTACAGGCATTGGCGGACGCGATGGATGTTCCTCTGATGGCCCTGTTTGCGGACACCGAAGTTTCGGCCGACGTACATCACGTCAAAGCAGGCGAAGGTCTCATGTCCCGGCGTATTACGCAGGGCCACGTGCATAACTACCTTTTACTTGGTAAACATGGCGGGCCGGGAGGTCTGTTTCAATCTGCCCGTATCACCATTTCAAAGGACCAATCTGGGACCTTGCCCAGTTACCAGCACGAAGGCTGTGTTTTTCTCTATATGATAATGGGCGACGCTATATACAGGTGTGGCACCGAGGATTTTGTTATGGCAACTGGCGATACCCTAAGCTTCGATGCCAAGCTGCGTCACGGGTTTTGCAAGATCGTGTCGGATGAGATTGAATTCATCACGGTATCAACTCGCCCGCAGTAAATTCAGACCGCGATTTGGTACCCTCAGGCCGTATAACCTATCCGGGCCGTTTCATATTCTTGTATTATGTGAAACTATGAATAATCCGACCGCATATCCCAATCAGGCACTGAGCCCCCATGAAAATTACCTTCAAACAGGTTGATGCATTTCGAACCGTCGTCTCCACCGGAACTGTAACTGAGGCAGCAGCGATGCTGGGAATCTCGCAACCCGCTGTCAGCCGCCTGATCTCGGATTTCGAGGCCGAAGTCGGTTTTCAGCTGTTTCAGCGCTCAGGCCGGGTCCTGGTACCCACGGATGAAGCACGCTTGCTGGTGGAAGAAGTTCGGCAGGCCGTTAGCGGCATGGAGCACATAAAGGAATCCGCCAATGCCATTGGCAAGTTCGGTCACGCGCGGCTTAACCTGGTGATCACGCCGGGGGTGTCCTCTCAGCTTGCTCCGGATCTGCTTCAGGAATTTTCTGCTACTTGGCCAAAAGCCATGGCCCGAATGGAAATCGCGCCCAGCGATGACGCCGTCGAATGGATGGTTTCGCAGAATTACGATTTCGGGATCACGACAACCCAACCCGCCAACCCATCCTTTGACAGTCTGGTTATCCGGAACAGCGACGTCTGTTGCGTCGTTCCAACCGGCCATCCTCTGGCAGAGAAAACCATAGTTCAGGCGCAGGACCTGGCGGGTAAGAACTTCATCTCATATATGCCATCGTCGCGCTTCCGGTTTGAGATTGACCAGTTTTTTGAGGCCAAAGGCATCTCACGTCAGATGCAGTATGAGACCCGCACCACCGACGCGGTGTGCCGTCTGGTCGCGCGCGGTCTAGGAGTTTCGGTTGTCGGAGCAAGTCTGGATTATCTCAAAACCATTCCCGATTGTGTCGCGCTGCCTTTTGCGGCGCCTCTGACGTTTCGCGCAGTCCTGTTCTGGTCCAGGAACAAACCCCTGTCTGCTGTGGGACAGTCCTTTTTGAAGATCGTGCAATCGCAGATCAGCGACGATTAAGCGCCTCGCGAAAACTGGCTCGCGCCTGCGCGCTGTGAATATAGGCGTAGTCCCGAGGGTAAGGGGCACCTGCCGTCAGTTCCATCGAGACGAATTGCGGGCCGGTGGATGACAGAACCTGAGGCACCGCAGCTGAAAACTGATCCAGCTCCGTAAAGCGCTGCACACTGGCATACCCGGCGGCCCAGGCCATGGCGGCGAAATCAACCCTATCCGCACCAGGCAGGGGATGCGACCCGTTCACCTCATAGACCCGGTTAGCCGACAGAAAATGATAGAGGTTCGTCACCCCTGCATTGGCAATCGTCACCAATGTCCCAAGATTCATCAGCAGGCTGCCATCGCCATCCAGAACGATGACCCGCCTGTCAGGGTTGGCCAGCGCCAGACCCAGACCATGGGACGACGCCTGCCCCATCGCCCCGACGGCCACGTAATTAAGGTCGCGCGGGTTCAAAGCAAGCCAGTCGAAACAGCTCTGATACACGGCAACAACAATATCGTCCTCGAGGATATGAGGGATCAGGGCCTTAAGCGCTGCGTCGCGGTGCATGGTCATGATGCCTCCGGTGCTCGGCCGATCAGGAAAATATGGGGTCTTGAAGTTGCATATGCCGCTTCAATCGCCTGCGGGATATGAGCCTCGTCCCCTGGCCATTCGATCAGGGAATGTGACAGTTCCATCGCATCCAACACTGGCCGAACAATCCGCACCCCGTAAGAGGCAGATTGGTCGGGGTGAATATGTGGCTCCTTACCCTGCAGACCGACCATCATAACGACCGGCAGTTCATAATTGACGCCAATGGCCCGGATCGCATTCAATGAATCCATCAGCCCTGTTTGCTGCATCATCAGGATCGCGCGCGTGCCGTTATAGGACATCGCCCCGCAGATGCTGACGCCCTCATCCTCCTTGCAGATCCGGGTCAGGCGAAATTCGGGATCTCGCGAGATCGGCCAGAGCAGCCCGTCACTGGTAACGATATCTGGCAATGCTACGATTTCGCCGACACCCGCCGCCTTGATAGCAGCGATGATAGCCGCACCGGACGGATGCTTGACCTGCGGCGTACATTCGGTCGGTAGGGGAGACGCAACCATCAGGTACCTCCGTCCAGAAATGCGGCGAGCCCATCCCGTGCCGCTTGCAGTTCATGCCTGTGACCAATGGTGATGCGAATATAATCACGGTAGGCGGGTGAGGCGAACCGGCGTACAGCAATCCCCTGTCCGCGCAGGAAAAGATCGGCTGCTTCGGCAGATTTTCCGGGGTTCGGAAAATGAACCAGCACGAAGTTGGCCTGACTTGGGACAACATGCAGACCCATTTCCACTAACGCGGCGCTAATCCAGGCCCGGTTGTTCAAATTGGTCTCTCGCACGAAACGGGTATGTGCCGTGTCTTCCAGCGCCGCAACAGCCCCTGCGACCGAAGAGGACGCCACCGGGAAGGTCAGGCCGATCCGGCGTACATTGTCCACCACATCGCTGGACCCGTACAACCAACCAACACGCGCCCCAGCCAGCCCGAATATCTTGGAAAACGTCCGGCACATGACCACGTTTTTGGCAGCCTCTACCAACTTATGCGCGGGCTCATAATCCGCCGCATCGACATATTCCTCATAGGCAGCATCGATGATCAGCAGAACGTTTTCCGGTAACGCGGCATGCAGGCGCCGCAGCTCTGCGCCGTTCAGATAGGTGCCTGCCGGGTTCTCCGGATTGGCGAGGTAGACGATCCGGGTTCGTTCGGTCAACGCATCGATCATCCGGTCGACCGAAGGTTTGAATGCGTCATCCGCCACCGACACCACCTCGGCATCGTTGGCAAAAGCATAGTTGGGCACCTTGAGATAGCCATTGGCGCTGCGGATCAGCTCGGTGCCCTGCCCTAGGTAGGCGCGGGCCAGACGAGCCAGCAGATCGTCCGATCCCTGTCCTGTGGTGATCCGGGCCGCATCCAACCCGTACTGAGTGGCAATCGCCGGGGCCAGGATATCGTCAGGGTTTTCCAAGTACCGCTCGACATTGCTGATTGCCGCACAAGCAGCAGCGCGGGCCGACGGGCTGGGACCAAACACGCTTTCATTCGAGTTCAAAAGAATCGCAGGCGGTGGAACGTCAGCAGATACTCCACCAACCATATGAGGTTTGATCCTGCCTATTCCTGATTTTGCGAGGGTAATGCCCATCCAACTCCTCCGGCACCGCCAGAGGGCGGTAATGGCAATTTTCACCATATATCACATAGCATGGAGTTTTAAGCAATTCACTTTCAAAAAAATTATGTTATGAAAGTTGTGACTCAGCAAAAGAACCCGGATGACCGATACGTTTTCGCCCCAACCCAGCAGGCTTCACCTGACCATCGATCTGGATGCACCAGGTCGACAGTCCGGTGATCTGATGCTGAAATGGTCCGACAATGCTGTACCGTTGGGATACCACCCGATCCCGGTCATCAGCTTACGTGGGAAACCCGGACCTTCTGTTCTAATTTTGGGCGGCACTCATGGAGACGAATTCGAAGGACCCGCTGCGATCCTGCGGCTGGCGGCCCAGCTGAACCCATCTGACCTGACCGGACAGGTGATCCTGATCCCGGCCTTGAACGGCCCCGCGTTTCTGGCTTCATCGCGGGTTTCGCCATTGGATGGGCAAAACCTGAACCGGGCTTTTCCTGGCGCCGCGAATGGAGGCCCGACAGCGATGCTGGCGCATTATGTTGAAACTGTACTGCTGCCGCGCGTAGATGCCGCCATTGACCTGCACTCGGGTGGCAAGGCGTCTGTATTCGAGCCCTGCGCCTTGGCGGCGCGGGGGGATGACGCGGACCTGACCGCTTCCAATATGGAACTGGCCCGCGCTTTCGGGTTGCCTCTGATCTGGGTGCTGGGCGCACATAACGACAACCGAAGTGTGAATGCCGCCGCCGCGCGGGTTGGGGTTCCGATGATCGCAGCTGAACTCAGCGGCGGGGGTGGTGTCGATCCACATGCCGCGGACCTTGCCGAAACCGGACTCAAACGCTGTCTGAAGCATTTAGGTATCCTGCCCGGCGGTGCTCCGGACCTAGTTCCGACGCAATGTGTTGAAATCGCCGATCCATTGCATTCGATCCACGCACCCGCAGATGGGCTGTTCGACCGACGCTGCACCGCAGGACAACAGGTTAAACGAGGCAATCTGGCAGGCACGCTGCATTTCACCGCCGAACCGGAACGCTCGGCTGTCGAACTTAAATTTCCCACAGCCGGGCACGTTCTGGCTCATGGCAATCGTGGCATGGTGCACCGTGGCGATCTGTTGGCATTGGTGGCTCAACCGGTGTCCGAGGAAAGTTGAATGAAAACCTATTCACCGTTCATTTCCGGTGCCTTTGTCGATTGGGACGGTGAAACCCTGCCCAGTATAGACCCCGCCACCGGTCAGGTGTGGAGCATGATCGCCCGTGGCGACACACAAACCGCCGACATGGCTATCCGGGACGCCGACCAGGCCTTCCGCAGCGGGCCATGGGCCAAAGCTGGGCCGACAGAACGGGCGGATATGCTTGACCGTTTAGCTGACATGCTGGAAACCCGGTGGGAAGACCTTGTCACACCCGAAATTCGCGACAACGGCAAACGCATTACTGAGGTGCGCGGGCAGTTTGCCGGGCTGCACAGCTGGTTTCGATTTTTTGCGACAGAGGCACGAATGCTGCAGCCCGAACCTCAGGCCAATTCCATCCCCGGCGTGCATAGCGTGGGCCACTTTAGGCCCTATGGCGTCGTGGTGGCCATCACGCCCTGGAATTCTCCGCTGATGATCCTTGCATGGAAACTGGCCCCGGCACTGGCAGCTGGCAATACGGTTGTAGTGAAGCCCTCGGAAATGGCTTCGGCTTCAACCTTGGAATTCGCACGCCTGGCACATGAGGCGGGACTACCACCCGGGGTGCTGAACGTCGTCACCGGACTGGGTCACGAGGTCGGCGAAGCACTGGTCCGCCACCCTCTAACACGCAAGGTCACCTTTACCGGTTCGGACCTTGGCGGACGAAAAGTGGCCGAGGCTGCCTCAGCCGGTGTAATCCCGGCGGTGCTGGAACTGGGCGGCAAATCTCCGCAGGTGGTGTTTGCCGATTGTGACATGGACAATGCGGTCCACGGAATTCTGTCCGGCATCTTCCTGTCAAATGGTCAGACTTGCGTCGCCGGATCGCGGCTGATCGTTGAGGCCGGGCTGAAGGACAGGCTGTTATCCCGCCTGATCGACCGCGCCCGCACATTGCAGATGGGGGATCCGATGGACCCGGATACTCAGGTCGCACCGCTGGCCAATGAACTGCATCTGCAAAAGGTTACGGCAATGATCGAACGCGCCAAAGCCGACGGTGCGATTTGCTTATTGGACGGCACCGCCACAACTGCAGGCCGGAATGGGTTCTATATCGGACCAACGGTTTTCGACGATGTGACGCCCGGCATGCAGCTCTGGCGTGAAGAAGTGTTCGGACCGGTTCTGGCCGTCACCTCTTTCACCACCGAAGACGAAGCCATCGCGCTGGCCAATGACAGCGACTACGGGCTGGCCGCCGGTGTCTGGACCACCGATGCCGATAAGGGCGCGCGGGTAGCCGAGGCAATCGAGGCGGGCACTGTTTACATCAACCATTATCGCAGCGTTGACCCTGCCTGCCCCATTGGTGGGGTCAAACTGTCGGGCTACGGGCGTGAATTGGGCCCGGACGCCATAAGGGATTTCTGTCAGGTCAAATCGATCTGGACTGGCACCACGCCGGTGTCAGATCCGTTTCCCTGACCACCGATACGCACGGAGGACGGCATGAACGATCATTTCTCAGCCCCCAAGGGCAATTTCCGCGGTCACGACCAACAAAAAGTCTGGCAACAAGAACCTGACCCGGAACTGACCGAGGTTGGCCCGGGCACTCCGTGCGGCGAATACCTGCGCCGGTTCTGGATGCCGGTGGCAATGACCGATCAGATTGGCGACCTGCCCTACCGCCTGCGTATTCTGGGCGAAGATCTGGTTCTGTTCCGCGAAAAGAAAGAGGGCAAGCTGGGCCTGACCCATCTACATTGCTGCCACCGCAACATGAGCCTGGAGTTTGGCATCGTTGAGGAAGGCGGAATTAGATGCTCATACCACGGTTGGAAGTACGGTTTGGACGGCACCATTCTGGAAACCCCGTGTGAGCCGCCCGCCTCACAGGTCAAGAAAAAGGCCTGTCTGGGGGCTTATCCGGTGATCGAATACAAGGGTTTGGCCTTTGCATTTATGGGCCCCCCCGACGAGCAACCCCCGTTCCCAGTAATGGACACATTTGACGAAGATGGCGACGAGTTGGTGCCTTACCTCATCAAATCCCCGTGCAACTGGCTTCAGGTGATGGAAAATGCATGGGACCCGTTCCATGTTGTCTACCTGCATACACTGGCAGTACGCAGCCAGTTCATCGACGCCTTTGCCGAGATGCCGATGATCGAGTTTCACGATAGTCAAACGGGCGACTTTTACACCAATGTCCGACGTGTCGAAGATATCGTCTGGGTGCGCATACATGACCATATGCTGCCGTCGTTCACGCAAAATGGCGGCCACTTCCCGGTGCCAGACGGGTCACGCTATTTTGGGCGCTGCGGGCTGTCGCGTTGGATAACCCCAATTGACGACACCAACACGATGGTCATCGCATGGCGCCACTTCCGGGATGCGGCGGCGAATGACGATCCAAAGGGCCTAACGGACAAAAGCAAAGTGGGCTTTGGGATGACGGATTTCTATGGCCAGGATCCCGATCGACCCTATGAGATGCGCCAGCGGGACCCCGGCGACTATGACGCCTGGGTCAGTCAGGGGCCGCGGAACGTCCATGCCCGTGAAAACCTCAGCTTTACGGATCGGGGCGTGGCCAAGGCACGCCGCCTGTTGCGCAACGCCATTCGTGCGTTGAAAGACGGTCAGTCCCCCCAGCAACCGACCGATGGCTTTGCCGGTCAGGTGATACCGACATATGCCGGGGACACAATGCTGCGCATTCCGCTTCAGGACGGCCGCGACGATGGTGCAGTGCTCAAGGAAATCTCGCATCAGGTGGCTGAGATCTACAAATCCGGCGACCATTTGCAGGGCGAGGCCCGCAAGACGTTCATCGTCGATGCGCTGAAAAAGTATGAGGCAAGTTGGTCATGACAAATCGTGTTCCACATAATCCGGGCCGGGTCGACTGGTCCGGCGAAAACCCCGGGATTTATCTGAAACAGAACTCAACGCAGGACCACTATGACACGCTGGCGCTGTTCTTTCGGGTGGTACTGTCGCCCTATGGTCGAGGCCATGCTGCATTAATCCTGGGCGCACCGGATCAAGCACAGGGTTGGCCGCACGCACCCAATCTGATCATGACGGACAACCAACGCATGATGCGCTGGATCGTGGATGGTTGGGTCACCAAGATGCCCACCTTCATCGGAAAGGCAGGCCTCGACGCGATGAGCTGGCTGGACTGTGACAGCGTCGAAAAACGCCCCGGCGATTTGAGGTCGCGCTATTCCGAGACCCTGCGCGGCTCGGGCGTTACGGTCGAGATGATCTGGCAGGAAATGGGCCTACCCTTACCAGTTGAGGTCACTAAGGAAAATTCGGCAACTAAAGAGCATGAGATGTATTCAGTGTTCCTTGAGGCCAAGGCGGCGCAGGTCGTCATCAACGGCACCCCGCTCCCCGGTCAGGTCGCAAGCCGCCAGTTCTTTGGCCGCACCATGTCGACCGCCTTTCTGGCCTTTTCCGAAACCTGGGTGACCCCGCAGGAGGATCTGTAATGCCGTTGAACGAACCGATCACCCCCGGAACAGTCGACTGGACAGGCGAGAACCCCGGCATCCTGTTGAAAGACGACAACAACAATTTCACCGCTATGGCGCTGTTCTTTCGCGTGGCATGGTCTCCGGTCGGTCAGGGTCAGGTGCTGCTGCTGTATGGAACGCCAGATCAAGTGGACGGACCGCCGGAGGCACCGAACGTAATCCTGAGCGACAATCCCGATTTGACCGCCTTTCTGAAGACCAATTTCATCAGCAAACTGGCGGCTTTCGCAAATGCTCCCGCTTTTGCTTCTCTCCCCGAGATAGGCGCGCAGGTCGTCCGATCCTCGGGCGATCCGATGAGCCACCGCTATACCGAAACCATCGCCGGAGAAAACCTGACAGTTGAACTGGTCTGGGAAGGGCTCGAGCCGCCTCGCGCGCTGGAGCTCTCTCCGCACGAAGTCGCTTCGGGCGAGCAGAACATGTTTTCGCTTCTGGTGCCCGCACATTCGGCCCAGATCATCGTTAATGGTCACGCATTGCCGGGCAAGTTGGGCACACGGGTGCAGGCTGGGTATGAGACGACGACAGCCTTCCTCTACTTCTCGGAAACATGGATCATCCCACCGGAGGATACTTGATGGTGCACCCGGCTGATCAGCTGGCGTTCGACAAGGCCATGGTCACACAACCGGTCTGGAACCGATTCAACACTGCGTCCGAGGCGCTGAGGTTGGACGAAAATGTACTGCTACATGCCGGTCCCGCCTTCGCCAGCCCGGATCAGATCACCGCTCCGATCCTGAACTCGGCCTGTGTCGCTGCCGTCTGGCAAGGGCTGGCGCAGAATTTCGATCAGGCCGAGGCGATGATCAACGCGGGCGAGATCGTGCTGAAACCCGCGCAGGACCATGATGTCGTGACACCTCTGGCCGCTGTGGTCTCGGCGGATATGCCGCTGCACACAGTCTATGACGCGTGGCGCGGCCAACAACGTGTTTATGCGCCGATCAATGCAGGCAGCCGCCCGGCCATGCGTTTAGGGCTGAGGTCCGAGGCGGTGCTCAACCACATTCGCTGGCTCAACACCCGGTTTCTTGATGTTCTGGAGAAAGGGATTGCCGAAGGGATCGCGCTGGTCCCGCTGGCCGTGATCGGCCTGATGGGCGGGGATGATTGCCATGGCCGGACACCCGTGGCCGCACAGGCGTTGATTGCTGAACTCAAGGATCGCACCACCAGCGGGATCACGGATGACGACGTGTTGGCCTTTATGGACAGCTCACCCTCACTATTTCTCAACCTTTGGATGGCGGCGACCAAATGCATGATGAAACTGGCGGAGGGTATTGAAGGGTCAAGCTTCGTCACCGCTGCAGGCGGCAATGGGCGTGAAGTTGGCATCCAGATCTCGGGCCTGCCGGGCCGTTGGTTCACAATCCCGGCCAACCCTCCCAAGGGGGCGTTTGACGTGGATTTGCCGCAGGTCCGCGCCCTTGGCGCGATCGGCGACAGTGCCGTGGTCGAGGCATTCGGGCTGGGGGCAATGGCCATAGATCTGAGCCCTGAACAAAAGAAGGGTCTGGGTGCCTATCTGCCCGACGACGCTCAAGCGCGAATGTCAGGTCTGTCAGTCGGAACGCATCCGTATTTCCGGGCCTTGGATGTTCGGCTGGGCAGCACGGCGCGGGGTGCCGTGGAACAGGGTTTGGGGCCTGTGATCGGGCTGGGCATTCTTGACCGATTGGGCGAGGCCGGTCGCTTGGGCGGTGGCATCTACGACATGCCAGTCGCCCCCTTTGCCGACGCGTTGAAAGCGCTGGAGGCATGACCGGGCTGAACCATCATTCTGCCCATGAACTTGCCACATTGATCCGGGCAGGTGAGGTGAAGCCTTCCGAGGTTATGGCGGCACATTTGGACCGGATCACAAACCGTGAACCCGTCATCGGGGCTTTTCAAACCCTCGAAGCGGACCGCGCCATGGAGCGTGCAAAGGCCGCCGATACTCTCCCCGTTGGTAGGCCGCTCCATGGCGTGCCGTTTGTGATCAAGGATATCATCGACACCGAAGACATGCCGACAGGATGGGGTAGCGACCTGTATGCCGGGCGCCGCCCCGACCGCAATGCAGTCTGCGTTCAGGCTTTTTTGGACGCGGGCGCGATCCCAATCGGAAAAACCATCTCCACCGAATTCGCCTACTTCAAACCCGGTAAAACTGCCAATCCGGCGAATCCCGTGCATACGCCGGGTGGCTCGTCATCCGGCTCTGCCGCAGCTGTGGCCGATTTCATGGCTCCGCTCGCATTTGGTTCGCAAACCGCAGCCTCGCTGATCCGACCAGCAGCGTATTGCGGGGTCTGCGGGTTCAAGCCAACCACCGGACGGTATGTTCTGACGGGTGTCATGGGCTTGTCCCAAAGCCTGGATACACTCGGCCTTCTGGCTCGTGATCCCCGCGACTTTGTGCTGACCGATGCGGTAATGTGCCGAACTGACCCGGCACCGCCAGTTGAGTTCGACGAGGCTTTGCCTCGGATCAGCCTAATGCGCGGCCCGCACTGGCGGGACGGTTCGGTCGAGATGCGGGACACGTGCACGCGTGCGTTAGCCGCCCTTGCCGCAACGAGAGCCGAGACCGGCGAAATTGCTTTTCCACCCGTTTTTGCCGAACTTACGCAGGCTCAGATTACCGTCATGAGCTATGAGGTCGCGCGGCAGCGCGCTGCAGAATACGCTGTAGGCATGCCCGCCATCAGCCCGCAATTTCACGACCTTGTCACAGCGGGGCTGGCCGTTACCGACGCAGAATACCAAGCCGCGCTGGACCTACGCGACCGGGCGGGCGCGATGCTGGATCAGATGTTCCGGGATGTGGACGCTCTGTTGGTCCCGTCGGCCCCCGGACCAGCCCCTGCCGGTTTGGACGCTACTGGAGATCCGCTTTTTTCCCGGATGTGGAACCTGTTGCAGGTGCCTTCGGTCGCTTTGCCATTCGGGACCGACCAGAATGGCCTGCCGCTTGGCATTCAATTGATCGGACGAAAGGGTGATGACGCCCGCCTGTTGGACATCGCGGTCTGGGCCCATGAACACTTGTCGCAATGACCGCTTAAGGAATTAGGGGCAGCAGCAAAGCAAGTGATACGGGAATGCTGACGGCTGCTATCAACGTCTGCAACGTGACAATGGCCGCCATCAGCGGCGCGTCTCCACCCAAGTGCTTGGCCAGCGTGTACGAAGACGCACCAGTGGGCACCACCGAATAGACGACGGCGATCTGCAGAACCTCCCGCGGCAGTCCTACCAGCAATCCGATCACCAATACTGCCAGAGGGAAGACAATCATCTTGCCCGTGAAGGCCAGAATCAAGGGCAGCGCACTGGCGGCCATGGCCCGGACTCTCAGATTGGCACCGACAGCGAGCAATGTGATCGGCAAAGCGCCTGCACCCAGAACATCCGTCACATCATGCACGACCGCTATCCTGTCACCGATCAACTGGTTGGCACAGACCGCCAGAAAGATCGAAATCACGTACGGATTGCGCGCGAGTTCCCGCAGGATTGCAACGGCCAGGCTGTTGGTCCGGTCGCCTTTGAGCGCACCAACCATCAGAACCACCATGACGATATTAGTAGTGGGCACGAGAATTGCGGTCGCGAGGATCGCAATATCCAACCCCGCCGGCCCATACAAGTTGGCAGCCAGCGCAAGCCCGATGAATGAGTTATGTCGCGCACTTCCTTGCAGGATCGAAGTGGCTTGCGGCGGCGCAAAACCCATCAAACGGGCACTAAGAAGCGCAAACAGAAGCGCCACAGCGAACCCGCCCAGAATGGCAACCGAGTAAAGACCCAGCGCCGACTTGTCCAATGGCGACAGGGAAATTTTGCTAAACAGAAGGCATGGCATCAGAACCCAATAAACAAGCTTGTCATTCAGGTTCCAGAAATCCGTACTGGGAATGCCGCCTTTGCGCAGGGCCAAGCCCAGCGCAATGATCAAAAAGATCGGCAATATCGAGGTGAGTGTCGAAAGCATTACAATTCGCAGACAAAACCGGACCGGCTCGACCAGACACTCTCATGACTGGTGTTTCTACGCAATGCGATGTCGAATAAACCCGACTCCCTCAGCCGGGGGTGTCAGCATCATCGTCGATGACAGCCATCGCGTCGATCTCGACCAAAAGCGACGGATCGGCCAACCCCTGCACAACCACGCCTGTCGAACAATGATGAACACCTTCGAACCAGCGATTGATCGCCTCGTAAACGGCCGGACGGTACGAAATATCGGTGACGTAGACTGTCAACTTGCAGACATTGGTCAAGCTTCCCCCGGCCTCTTCCATCCAGCGCTGGATGTTGCGGCAGGCCTGATCTGCCTGCACGCCCGGATCGCCTTCGCCAACCAGTGTGCCATCCATCAGCGTGCCGACCTGTCCCTGCATGAAAACAAAGTCACCCCGGGCGCGGATCGCCTTGGAATAGGTTGCTTTCGCGTGATAGCGCGTCTGGTACTTGTGGATGTGCGTTCGAGCCATGCCGATCTTCCCCTCAAGCCGTGGCGCGGATCAGATAGTCTTCGACCATATCCGCAAAACTCTGTTCGACTGCGAACTCAATACCATCCTGACACCGCATCACCAAAGCCTTGAGGCCAAACACTTCGGTATAGGAAACCGCATCCGTCCGGAACACGCTGTCATGCAGGTCCATCGGGCAAGCAATTGACATCACCTGACCTGCATCTGGGCCGACTATGCGAAAGAAGGTCATCGTGTCCGAGACCCGAACAATACTGATATCTGCCGGGCAGTCCGTGGGCTTCAGCCGGGCTTCAATCGCGTCTTCCTGTGCCAGTGGGGCGCGGGCGATCCAGTGGTCACGACCGATGTGAAACAGTTCGATGCCGTCCTTTTCTGTTCGGCTGTTTGGGCGGTACGGCAAACTCGGCAAAGCGTCCCCGGCCCATTGCGATACCGCGTCAGGCGCGCCTTTGAGGTCGAACAGAGCCATCAGGCCGCACCGTTCAATTGTGACGTCATAACTCATCTCAGGACCTCAGCAATTTACCTTCGGGGTCGTGAAAGACCGGTTTCGTGACTGTGACCGGGATCACGTCATCCTTCAGCCGGACGTGGGCGGTTTCGCCCTGCCGCGCGTGGCCATCTTCCAGCAATGCCAGCCCAACCCAGCGGTTGTTTACCACGCTCCATACACAGGCAGTGACCAACCCGTCGGTGGCTTCTTTCCGACCTCCGGGCGTGAGTGGCGCACCTTCGGGGATTTGCCGGTTCGGATCATCCGCCAGAATTCCGACCAGCTCGCGCCGGGTCCCGCCGCCTGACCTGCGCAGCTGGACCGAGCGTTTGCCCAGATAGTCAGGTTTCTTCTTGGACATCGCCCATCCCATTCCCAGATCATAGGCATCGACCGTGCCGTCGACCTCATGCCCCAACGACAGGAACCCTTTTTCGACCCGCAGCACATGGCTGGATTCCGAACCCACAGGCAGGATACCAAAGGGTGCACCAACCGCCATCACCCTGTCCCAAAGGGCCGCCATGTGGCGCGGGGCCACGTTGACCTCATAGGAAAGTTCACCGGTGAAACTCACCCGCACCACCCGCGCAGGGAAACCAGCTACGGTGCCTTCGCGGAAAGACATGAAAGGGAACGCCTCGGGCGCGAGGTCAATATCCGAGCCCAACGCCTGCAAAACTTCACGCGCCTTGGGACCACAGATAGTGGCATTATTCCACTGACTGGTGACAGTAGTGATCAGCACCTGCCAGTCGGGGAATTCGGTTTGCAGCAGCTTTTCCATATGCTGGTTCACCGCATCCGCGTGACCGGTCGAAGTCGAAATCATCCAGCGGTGGTCATCCAGTCGGAAGGCAACGCCATCGTCCAGGATCAAACCATCTTCAGACAACATCAACCCATAGCGCCCGTCACCCGGTTTCAGCGTGGACATAATGTTGGAGTAGATGAAATCTAGGAATTTCGGAACGTCCCTTCCCTTCAGTTCAAACGTGCCAAGAGGTGAGCCGTCATAGACGCCGACGCCTTCACGAACAGCGCGGCATTCGCGGTTTACCGCCTCTTGCAGGCCTTCACCCGGCTTCGGAAAATAGCCCGGACGCCGCCAGCGCGCGCCAGCTTCATACATCACAGCGCCGTTGTCCTTATTCCATTGGGTTACAGGGGTATGGCGATAGGGAAATAGCCGCCAGCCTTCCCGTAACCCGCCAATCGCACCGAACGAAACAGGCGTGTAGGGGGATCTAAATGTGGTTGTTCCAACCTCTTGCAGCGGCACGCCCTTTTGCATCGCAACAGTGCCGATGATGTTGATATTGCCGGTTTTACCCTGATCGATCCCCATGCCGCCGGTCGTGTAGCGCTTGACATGTTCCACATTGTCATAGCCTTCGCGCAGGGCCAGATGAACATCGCTGACCGAGACATCGTTCTGCACATCCAGAAACGCCTTCCCGCGCTGTCCCGGCACGTTGACCCGCCAGAGAGGTTCGATCGCGTAGGCCAGGTCTTCGCCGCCACCAACAATCCTATCCAGCGTCAGATCACCAGCCGCTGCGCCCACAGCGCGACAAGTCTGAACCGCCTCGTCAGGGACGAAGGCTGCCAGATCCTCATCAAATCGCAACGTGCTGCGGGATTGCGACCAAAGATGAACGGTCGGGTTCCAACCGCCGGAACAACCCAGCACATCACAGTCGATCCAGCGACCCGCCCCTCCGGTCACGGGAACGGCTTTGACTGCGCGCACACTTTTGCGCCCGCGCACGTCACCAGCAACGGTTGCGGCATGAACCGGAATATCCGGCACCAGGTTCAAAGCTTCAGGTGGAACGGTTTTGCGACAGTCGAGGATGGCCTCAACTTGCATACCGGCTGCTGCCAGATCGGCCGCCACGGCATAAACACTGTTGTTGTTTGTAAACAGCACCACACGCTGCCCGGGCTTAACGCCCCAGCGGTTGACATAGGCCTGTACCGAAGAGGCCAACATGACACCGGGTCGATCATTGTCACCAAAGACCATGGCACGTTCGGTGGCCCCGGTTGCGATTACAACTTCCCCCGCTCGCACGCGCCAGCTGCGTTCCAAAACTCCGTCCAGTTCGGGTTCGCGTTCGTTCACGATCATCAGATTATGCTCGCGGTAGGCCCAGACGGTTGCATTCTGCAGATGGGTGACTTTCTCCATCCCACGCAGCTCAGCCACCGCATCCGCGACCCAGTCCAAGGCCGAACGTCCACCGATAGACAGGTTGCGGTTCAACAAACTACCGCCCGCCTCGGTACCCTCATCGGCCAGAAACACGCGTTTTCCGGCGTGACCAGCCTCAAGCGCCGCTTGCAGCCCGGCTGGGCCCGCCCCCGCGATCAGCACATCGGCATGGGCGTTTCGGGCTTCAAAATGGCCTGAAGCCGGGGGGCTTTCGGGTGCTGCCGCCAACCCAGCAGCCCGGCGGATCGAAGGTTCGAACAGATGCCAGTTCGGCCATTTGAACGTCTTGTAGTAAAACCCTGCGGGGATAAACCGCGAGAGTAACTGGTTTACCCCGCCCAGATCGAACTCGGGCGATGGCCAGCAATTGACCGATCGTGCGCTGAGCCCGTCCCGAAGCGGCACCGTGGTCGCGGGACGGTTGCCCGAGGCATCCTCGCCGTCCAATTCCACCAGAGTCGCGGGTTCTTCGACCCCATGCCCCATAATACCGCGCGGGCGGTGATACTTAAAACTGCGGGCGGTGACACGAATTCCGTTGGCCAACAAGGCCGAGGCCAACGTATCGCCCTCAAACCCTTCATATGGTTTGCCATTGAAGGTGAAATGCAAAGGGCGGTTTCGGTCGATGCGCCCGCCCGAGGCGCGGCGGTTACGTTGTGCCATCGGGTGCCTCCACAATGTCATGGGTCCGTGTATCACGCCAGATGGTGAACCATTCACCGCATCCCCGTGCGTGCCACCATTTCTCCTGAACCGGACCCAATGGATTCGGCGTCACTGTCAGATACTCGACCCATTCCTCATCGCTGACGGCATTGGGATCTGGGCGGACCGCCCCTACCGGGCCACCATGGATAAATTCGCTTTCATTGCGCTTGCCACAGAACGGGCAGGTTATAAGCATCATGATCCTGTCCTTTCCTATCGCGCAGTGGTGGTTCCGGCTTCCATTACGAAATCCAGATGCCGGAACCTGCCCAGTGTGAAGGGTGCCATCAATGGGTGCGGTTCACCTTTGGCCACCAGATGCGCCAGCGTCAGCCCGCCCGCAGGGATTGCTTTGTACCCTCCCCACCATCCGGCGGTGACAAACAGGCCCGGCACATCTGTCTGATCCATGATGGGTGATGCATCATGGGCAATATCCAGATGCCCGCCCCATTGCCGCATCAGTTTGAGCTTCTTGAAACTGGGGAAAAGCGACAGCATCGCAGTCACGGTATCCTCGAATACATGCTGCTTTATGTCTCGACGGAAGCTCTGCCCCATATCGGGCGCGCCGCCGATGACCATCTCACCTTTGTCGGACTGGCTGAAATAGAACCCGCTGTCCGGGCAATTCACGATCACATCAACCAACGGCTTGACCGGCTCAGACACAAAGGCCGTCAGGTTCATCGTCCGCAGCGGCAGTTTAAGGCCCGCAGTTTCGGTCAGCGTCGTTGTATGGCCTGAGACGGCCACGACCACTTTCTTTGCGCGAACTGTGCCCCGGTTGGTCTCGACCCCTTCGATGGACCCATCCGCCCCGCGTAGCAGGGATTGCACCGCTGTTTGCTGATGAATCTCAATCCCGCGCGCATCAGCCGCGCGGGCATAGCCCCAGGCCACCGCATCATGCCGGTTCACGCCCGCATCCGTATGAACCATGCCGCAGATCACAGGCAGCCGTGCATCTGGGCCGCCGCCAGTCAACGCAGGAATGCGGCGGCGCAATTCCTCGGTTGTGATCTGTTCGTAGGTCGAGCCGTAAATGTCCATCACCAACTGCCGCCGCCGAAGCTCGCGTAGCTTGGGCCAGGTCTGAACCACATCGACCATGGTTCGTTTGGAATGCATCATGTTGAAATTCAACTCGTCCGTGAGCCCTTCGTACATGGCGACGGATTTGACATAGAACGGGATTGACTCATCCCTCATGTAATTCGACCGAATGGTCACCGTATTTCGCGCGATGTTGCCGCCGCCCAGCCAGCCGCGTTCCAACACGGCAACATTGGTGATGCCAAATTCCTTGGCCAGATAATAGGCAGTTGCCAGCCCGTGACCCCCTGCCCCGATCACCACGACATCATAGCGGTCTTTCAACGGCGGGCTGCGCCAGACCTGCGGCCAGTTCCGGTGCCCGGTTAGCGCATTACGGGCGAGCGAGAAAACAGAATAATTTTGCATGATGGTAATAATATTTATCACTGTGCACATTTAGTCAATAAATTTATCGACATGCAAAACAACTCGCCACGGGTTCTATTCCAATGCGGAAATTGCGGCTAAGGTATCGGAGAAAGGTGACGCAATGAGCTTTCGCGTGGAACAGTTCCATCGACGTCTCGCCGGCAAATGGTCGGCCCGGTCGCTTTGGCCCTGCTTCATCATAAACTGTCGCAGTTCACCCGCCTCGTAACGCCAGAAAAACCGGGCGCAACGCGCCTGCCCTCTGCAACCGCCTCTGTGAATGAGGTGACAGAAATGGACGTTACATGACACAAACACCTGACCTGAAAACCGTTCGGAATACCTATGCGCGCGACGGAGTCGTGCTGCTGAAACAAGTGCTGTCACAGGATTGGCTGAGTAAGCTGCGCCAGGCTGTCGATGACGAAGTTGCCAAAGGCGACCGTTACTTTGCTTACAAAAACATGCGTGAAAATCCTGGCGTGTTTCAAGACTATTGCCTGAATTCTGATATTGGGCAGCGTGTGGCAGAGGTAGCAAACAGCCCCTGGACCTCGCTGATCTACGACCAGATATTTGCCAAAGAACCGGGCACAAGAACACAAACGGGCTGGCATACGGACCAACCCTATTGGCCGGTCTCAGGCCCGATCATGACCATGTGGATTGCGCTGGACCCCGTGGACCCCGACAACGGTGCGTTGGAGTTCGTAAGAGGCTCGCATGCTTGGGGCGCCAAATACCGGCCCTTCAAAACAGACCAACTTGGGGGCTTTTTGCATTATCTGGAAGTGGACAACCCAGACTATATCGACATGCCCGATTTCGAGATGAACCGCGCCGACTACGACATCTTTCACTACCCGAAAATGAAACCCGGTGATGCGCTGGCATTTGACGGTATGATTGTACATTCAGCGATGGGCAACCGCACCTCAACCCGGCGCAGACGCGGCTATGCGATCCGGTTCGCTGTGGACGGCGCAAGCTATGAGCCCCGCGATACTGTCACCGAATGGCTTCACGACGACAGCTTGCGCCCCGGTGCGCCCTTCGCCGGGGGCCGGTTTCCAGTGATCTACAGAGCGTCGTAACAAGCAAGTGGCAAACTCCGCCCTTCTTGCCAAAAATTAGGTCGGCAGGGCGGGGTCAACTTCAAATAACCCGATCTATTGACACTACGTGTGTAACCTTCCCAGAAGGCGCCTCAAGCCGGAACTGTTGTACTCACAGGGGTGGTTTCGGCTTCGATCGCGCGATCAAGCGTTTTGCGAAACAGTTTGGCACCCGCGTCCAACCCGAGATCGATATTGGGCGTCTTGGCGTACTTCATACCTTTGTGAACTTCTTCCAGAACGTCCTTGTCCTCAAGAAACGCCATGCGCGCACCGTCATTCATGAATTTGGACACTTCCGCATTTTCGGGATCGGAATTTCGATGCTGAAACCAGAAGTATCTGGTGCGGTCTTCATCGATTGGGGTCATGAAATTATAGGAGATATTGATGAACGTTTCAGCAATGGGTTGCTTGTCATACCCGCCGGTCCCGACCGGCGTATAGATGGATTTGTTCAGCCCGATCGCGGGCATGCACATCTCATAGTGCTGCAGCCGGTCGCAATTGCCGTCAAATGCCACCAGTTTGGCGTAATAGGGCGATGGCGGTTTGTTCGCGATCCAGCGCGAGACGACGACGCCACGGTCGGTCCGCTCAACGTTCAGCGGCTCTTCATCCGTTCCGGCGCCCGCAAAAGAAGATACATGCACCCAGGCGACATGGCTGGGATCAAGCAGGTTGTCGCAGACCCACAGGTAATGGCAGTCGATATCCATTACCCCACCGTCGGTCTTGCCCCAGCTGTCATCGTCAAAATTCTCGATCGGGAAAATCTTGTCTGGATCTGCCAGTTCCGGATCGCCCATCCATATCCAAAGGAACCGATACCGATCCACAACCGGATATGATCTAACCACCGCCCGCCGCGGGGTCATGCCGCGCTGCGTCGGGCTGTCTGTGCACTTGCCCGTGCAGTCAAATTTAAGCCCGTGATAGCCACATTCCACGACGTCCCCGATCAGGTTGCCCTTGGACAAAGGCAGCTTGCGGTGCGGGCAAGCATCCTCCAACGCGACTGGCCTGCCATCCTCCTGCCGGTAAAGCACGATATTCTCGCCCAGAAACGTCTCGGCCTTCAGCTCGCGACCGATATCTTTGCTCCAGGCGGCGACATACCAGCAGTTTCTCAGATACATTGGAATGCTCTCCAGATTGTCAGATGGCTTGTGCAAGTATGGGCGGCAAGCCGATCTTGCACCATGCTGGAATAGTAATGACTCGTATAAGTCAGGCTAATTCCCGGCGCCCGCGGCTGGCGGAATGTCCGGCTGCGCCTCAACCTCAGCACGGATCCAGTTCAGAAACTCACCGACTTTCGGGCTGTCCTTAGTTTCATGGGGTCGAACCAGCCAATAAGATAACGGAGATTGCGTCAGCTCCGGAATTGGTCGCACCAAACGTCCATCGCACAGCGTGTCGATGACCAGAGGTTCCCGCCCTAAAGCGACACCAAGCCCCTCGATGGCCGCCTGAACAACCAAATTGGATTGCCCAAACCTCCGTGTTCGCAAGGGCCACGGTAGCGTCAGTCCGCATTGCCGCGCCCAGAAATCCCACGTTGGACTTGCGGGTCCATGATGCAGGTTCTCATCCACCAGCATCGTGTGTTGCGCCAGATCTTCGACCCCACGCAAGCTTGGTATCAAAGAGGGAGCGCAGACCGGAAACAGCTGCTCGGTCATCAGCAAATCGACCTGATAGCCAGGATAATCACCCAGACCATAGCGAATACCGATATCCGCGTCCGCCCCTGAAAACGGATATTGCCCGGTATCTGTGGCAATGGAAATCGACAGGTCCGGATGAGCGAGATCAAAGTTTAAAAGGCGCGGAAACAACCAGTTGAACGCAAAACCCGGCAGACATGAAATCACGATGGTCCGGTCGGTGCGGGTCTTGTCCCTCAGCTGGGTACAAACGTCCGAAATACGCCCCAAACCTTCAGAAATGGCCAGCGCCAGCAGTTCCCCTTCGCGGGTCGGACGCGATGACCGCGCACCACGCACCAGCAATTCGAGACCAAGCCATTCCTCAAGCGCCCGCACATGCTGACTGACCGCGCTCTGGCTGACGCCCAGCTCAGCTGCAGCAGGAGAAAAGCCGGAATGCCGGACAACTGCCTCGAAGGCGCGCAGGGCGGAATAGGGCAGGTTTACGATCATATTAGTCACCCTAATGTCAGGCATAATCACTTTCAAATAGATTAGGCGCTCAACCCGAGCCTAATCTATACTGACCGGAACCCGTAGGAGACGCGAATGTCGGACATCACACCCGAGCGCGGCGCGCGAAATCTATTGACTAACTGCGCCCACGCAACGGCAGGCGACCGGTTGTTGATCGCTTATGAACCTCCCGAACATGGCTATTTCGATGCGGATAGTGTCCAAATCGTCACGCATGCCGCGCGATCCATGGGGCTGTCGGTTGATGCGGTGGATGTGGGTTTCAATCCGGACAATCCACACCTGTCCGCGGATCTCCTGGCACGGTTCGAAACCGCCGATATCATCCTGTTTCTGGCCCGTCTCGGGGATCAGCTCCGGTTCTCGGAAATGCCACAGGGCAAGAAGATCATCGTCAGTTTCGCCCTGAGCCGCGAGCTTTTTGGCTCTGGTTTTTCCAACGGGCATCACGATGCCTTCCTCGACATCAAGGCAGGGATCAACGGCGTTCTGAACAGGGCCACCGACGTGCGGGTCACCTGCCCTCTGGGCACGGACTTTCAGGGGCGGCCTGAGATGAACCTGGATACGACAGGCGATACGTCGATCTTGCGCTTCCCCATGTCGGTATTCACGCCAGTCCCGGCACACAGCTTTTCGGGCCGGGTGGCGTTGAAATTTCTGACGGGCACTGGGTCAAAATACTATGATGATTATACGGTAGAGTTCGAAAGACCGGTGTTTGCGATGCTGGAAAACGGGCGTCTGACAGGGTTTGATGGCGATCCTGCCGACGCCGCGCGGGCCGAGGCTCATTATGACCGGGTCGCGGGTCAGTTTGGCATCGACCGCAATTTCGTGCATTCTTGGCATGCGGGCATCCACCCGGGCTGCGGCTACCCATGGGACATGCGCGAGAATTTCGAACGTTGGGGCGGGTCCGCTTTCGGCAATCCGCGTATTTTGCACTTCCACACCTGCGGTGCTTATGCCCCAGGCGAAATCAGCTGGAACGTGTTTGATCCGACGATCGTGATCGACAGTGTGACATACTGGGAAAACGGGGCTTTCCACGCCGACCGGCTGCCCGGCGGAGCCACCATTCTAGACAAGCACCCCTGCGCAGCTGCCCTGTTCGCGGACCCCGACCTGGATATCGGTCTAAGCCGCACTGGTTGAACCTTGCCGCTTGATCGAACGCGCGCCATCGCGCTAAACTGATTGCAATAGGGCCACCTGACAAGGTCCTATGGTGCGGAGCACTCCCGTCTCCGGTGCCGGAACATGCGATGAGGGCGCAGCCCCCGCACCGGCAAAAATGTGGAACTCACATGTCACAAGCAATCGTTACGCCCCTGTCTCAGGCACTGGCCGAAGGCAAGCTCACGCGTGAAGAACTGAAAGGATTCATGCAACGGTCCGACGGCCCCGGCTTGCGCCATCTGGCGCTTTGGGTACTGGTGCTGGCTGGCACAACTACCCTTGTCACCCTAGCCTGGAACAGCTGGCTAATCTGGCCCGCAATGTTCCTGCAAGGCATCGTTCTGGTGCACCATTTCTCACTACAGCATGAATGCGTGCACTATACAGTGTTCCGAACCCGGTGGCTGAATGATTTGGTAGGTCAGATCTGCGGCCTGATCATCATTCTGCCACATCGGTTCTTTCGCTACGAACATTGCGATCATCACACCTATACGCAACTGACCGGGGAAGACCCCGAACTGATCCCTTTGCCCGAAACAATGGGAGAATATCTGCTTTATCTGTCCGCCCTGCCCTATTGGCGCGGCAAATTCACGGAACTGTTTCGCCACGCCAGCGGCAATCTCAGCGAGACCGAGCTGCGGTTCATTCCGAAAGTCGAACATCAGGCCGTATATCGCGATGCCCGCAGAATGCTGGCTATTTATGCGGCGATCGTTCTGGGCATGGCTATCACGGGTTGGTGGGGGCTGATCTGGTACTGGTTCATCCCCCTGTTTCTGGGCGAGCCGGTAATGCGGTTCATCCGGATGACCGAACATGTCGGACGCCCGACCGTCGCGCAGATGTCGGAAAATACGCGCACCAATCTGGTTTCGGCACCGTGGTCCTTTCTGTGCTGGAACATGAATTACCACGCGGAACATCACTATGTCGCTTCGGTCCCGTTTCACGCGCTCCCGCGCCTGCATGATAAGCTAAAAGACCACATCCATATCGAGCCCGGCGGCTATCTGGCTGCCCACCGCGAAATCCTGCGTCAGATCCGGCACAAGGAAGAGGCGTAATCCATGACAGATGTAAAACCGTGGAAAGACGTGATCGAAGCTGCTCGGTTGGAAAAAAATTGGGTCACACGGGTCGAACTCGGCTCACGTATCATCGCAATCTACGACACGCCCGGTGGTATCTATGCCTCACTGGCGCTTTGTAATCATGGCGGCGCGGATCTGTGTGACGGGTATTTCGATGGCTATGTCATCGAGTGCCCCCTGCATCAGGGCGCGTTTGATGTGCGAAATGGGCACCCGGTTTCAGCGCCTGCTACGCGGCCGATGAAAGTGTTTGAATCCCGGATCGAAAACGGCATGGTTCAGATCAGAGCATAGGCCCGATTGCCCCTAACCCGGTGCCGGCAACCCCGGCATCGGGACATATCCCGGCAAAGCCTCAACACGCGCGATCCACGCGCGCACCGCCGGGTATGGAGACATCGATATTCCACCCTGATACGCCAAAGCTATGTAAGGATAGCAGGCCAGATCTGCGAGGGTGGGACGGTTGCAGGCCAGCCAGCGATGGTCTGACAAGTGATGCTCCATGATCTTCAGAGTTTTCTGCCCAAGCGCCTGCGGCTCGGCCAGATCGATGTCGCGTTCAAAGAGAACAATCGCCCGGGCCATTGCAACGCCGTGGAAGATTTCATTCACAGAAAACGACAACCATTGCTGTATGTCGCCGTGTTCTTTCGGTGTGGTCGGGGCCCATTCGGCAGCGCCGTATTTCTGCGCAAGATAGACCATGATGGCAGTGCTGTCGCGCAGGATGAACCCATCATCGTCCAGAACTGGTACCTTGTTCAGCGGATTGACCTGCAAAAACGCACTCTTGTTTTGGTCACCGTTCAGCAGGTCTACGTCGATGATCTGGTGATCCCGCTGCAGCATGGACAGTAACAGTCGTACTTTGTGACAGCTGCCCGAAAGCCGGAAATCATAGAGGCGTATCATACTGGCCTATATGTCAGCGCTTATCTGACCGTTTTTCAAGCCGCGCAAACAATCGGCTAAGGCCGAAGCAAACCACAAAGTAGAAAGCGGCCGTGGTGATCCACGCCTCAAAGATCATGCGGGATGAGGCCACAAGCTCAACCGTTTTGTAAGTCAGTTCCTGCACAGAAATCAGTGACAGAATTGAGCTGTCCTTGATCAGCGATATGAACTGATTGGCAAGCGGTGGCACCACTTTCTTCATCGCCTGCGGCAGTACCACATAGCGCAGTTCCTGAAGGCGGCTCATACCGATAGAGCGCGCGGCTTCCCGCTGACCTTTTGGGATCGACTGGATACCGGCACGCACAATTTCACCAACGAATGCGCTCTCAAAAAGGGCCAGTACTATGACGCCCGAAACAAGCGACGGGAAGCGGCGCATTTCACCGAAGAAGAACTCCCACACCTGATTGTTTTCCTGCCGCGCGATACCGCGCGCCCAGCGTTCCAGATTCAACGCATCGATCAGCTGTTGGGACAGGAAGAAGAAGAAGATGAAAACGACAACAACCGGCGGCACATTGCGCAAGAATTCCAAGTAGGTGCGCGCCAGCATGCGGATGGTCAGATTTGATGAACAGCGGGCTACACCCAGAATGGTGCCCAGGATCAACGCCAGAATTCCGGCATAGAGGCTGATGCGAACCGTTGCGGCCAACCCTTGCAGCAGCAAATTGGCAAAGTATTCCTCACGACCTGAATGCCAGCCGACAATGTAACTGGGGATGACGTCCCAGCGCCACCTATAATTGAGCGTGCCTTCAATCGACAGCCAGATATACCCGAAAAACACGAACAGAACCGCGGCGATCAGGTAGTCCGGCCATCTGAGTTTTTTGAGAAAGTCCTGCACGCGAGACGCTCCGTATCAGATCCGGGGGGCTGCATCGCTGCCCCCCGGGTGGGTCAGGGTTACTGGGCGACCTGGTCAGCCCATTCGTTTCCAGCAAACCAATAGTCATGACGTTCTTTCAGCCAACCGGAACGCCACTGCTGCGCGATCCAGTTGTTGAAATAGTTCATGGCGTCCGGGTCGCCCTTTCGCACACCAAAGGCTTCACCACGCGGATCATAAAGATTTTCGAACGGCACACTCAGCGTTTCAGGGTGCAACCCAGCCTCGCGGTTCGGAGTCGGCTGCGCTGCCATGGAAGCATGAGCGTTCCCATTCAGAACCTCCTGAGTCGAGGCACCGTCTTCATCGAACAACAGCAAGGTCGCGTCAGGGAAGTTCTGTGCAATCACTGCCGCAGGTGTTGCACCACGCCGGGCGGCAAAGGTCACTTCGGGATTGTTGAAATCCTCAAGCGTCATGCCTTCGGTCATCGACTTATTGGCCAGAATGGCCAGACCCGAATAGGCGTATGGATCGGTAAAGTTAATGGTCAGGTTCCGCTGCGCCGTCACCGACATGCCCGAGATGATCACGTCGAAATTGCCGGAGACCAGCGCCGGGATAATACCATCCCAAGCAGTCGGCACGAACTCAACCTCAACGCCCATATCTTCAGCCAGCTTGCGGCCAACATCCAGTTCATAGCCGATCAGATCACCATTCTTGTCGCGCATCGACCATGGCACGAATAGCGACAGACCGATCCGAATCACGCCGTCCTGCTTGATAGTTTCAATCACACTTTCGCTGGATAGTTCCTGCGTAGCGCTCTGCGCCCAGCCTGAGGTCGCCACACCGGTAGCCACGACCGCGCCGAGGGCAGCCCTGAGCATTCTGCGAGAAAGCTTCATCTTGGTTCTCCTTGTTGTCCGACATATTTTCTGGGTTATTGGTCGACGGCATATTTCTTCTCCAGATGACTTACGCCAATCGACAGGATCAGGGTCACCACCAGATAAACCAGTGCGATGGTGAACCAGATTTCGAAACTCATGTATGTGTCTGAAATGATGTTGCGTCCGAAGGTCGTCAGCTCGGCCACTGCAATCACGCTGACAATGGCCGAGGATTTGATGAGATGAACGACCTCGCCGGTCATCGGCGGCAGCATGAAGCGGACGGATTGTGGCAGGATGATGTAGCGATAGGTCTGGGAGGGGCTCATACCGATGGATTTAGCGGCCTCCCACTGGCCAGTGGGGACGGCGTTGATCCCGGCCCGAAAGATTTCAGAAATCAAGGCAGAATGGAACACGGCCAGGGTAAGGATACTGGCCGTGTATCGGTCAAATCCAAAGATCGGCCCCAGAACATAATAGAAGAGGTAGAGCAGAACCAGCAGCGGGATGTTACGGATCAGCTCCAGAAATCCAACTGCAATTGCAGACCCGATGACCAGGTCCGACAGGCGCAGCAACGCCACAAGCAGACCTATAACCATAGCCAGAATGAAAGCCGTGACCGACAACTTGATCGTCGCGACCAGCCCGATGGGAATCTCACCCCATTCAAAACCGACCTCGGTATTGCGATACAGAAACTGCGGCACCCGGTACCATTGCCAGTTATACCCCATGCCCTGCGCACCAGTATATGCACCATAGGCGATCAGCCCGACGATAATGGCATAGATCCCGACCGAAATCAGGGTCG
Source organism: Ruegeria sp. CDSB117 (assembly GCF_059611005.1). Taxonomy (NCBI): domain Bacteria; kingdom Pseudomonadati; phylum Pseudomonadota; class Alphaproteobacteria; order Rhodobacterales; family Roseobacteraceae; genus Ruegeria; species Ruegeria sp. CDSB117. The sequence goes on along the minus strand of NZ_JBXWOS010000022.1, from coordinate 35,048 downwards.
AGTCAAAAAACCGCTTTAAAAAAGGCTGCTTAGGCAGCGGCTGGCCTTTTGGCCGGGAAATGCCCAGATCGCTCATGTCAATGCGCCAAGATCTGATCTAGGAACAAACGGCAGCGTTCGCTCGAGGGGTTGGTGAAAAACTGTTCGGGTGGTGAGACTTCGACGATCTGGCCCGCCTCCATAAAAACCATCGTATCAGCGACCTTACGGGCAAAACCCATCTCGTGAGTGACGACAACCATGGTCATGCCGGTGTCGGCCAGCTCGACCATCACATCCAGCACCTCATTGATCATCTCGGGGTCCAGCGCGGATGTCGGTTCGTCAAACAGCATGATCCGAGTTTCCATGCATAGAGACCGCGCAATTGCTACGCGCTGCTGTTGCCCGCCCGACAGCTGCGCCGGGTACTTGTCGGCCTGTTCCGGGATATGAACACGTTCAAGATAATTGCGTGCGGTTTCTTCGGCCTGCGCCTTGGATATCCCGCGCACTTTCATCGGACCAATCGTCAGATTCTCTAGCACTGTCAGGTGTGGAAACAGGTTGAACTGCTGAAAGACCATCCCGACTTCCTGCCGCAGTTCGCGAATTTCTTTGGCTCCGTCATAAACCTCGATTCCATCGATCACGAGGCGGCCGGAGTTGTGCCACTCCAGCCCGTTAAAGCACCGGATCAGCGTCGATTTTCCCGATCCCGAAGGGCCGCAGATCACGACTTTTTCACCCTGATGGACCGTCAGATCGATGTTTTTCAACGCGTGAAACGCGCCATAATACTTATCCAGATTGGTCACTTCAATCATCGGAGTGGCTTGGTTCATGTCGTACCTGCTTGGGTTCGGGACAACATGCGAGTTTGTCTTTTGATGGACCGGGCGCACAAAGGAGTTTCCTCCACCATTCCTGCAAAGGCAGGCCGGCATCTCGTGGTGCCAGGCCTGACGAAACAGCCGAGGCCGGGCTGGCGCTGCGATTGTTTGGGGCAGTCGGGCAAGGCCTGAGCCTCCTCAAATACGTTGCACACTAATTAATATGGTTGCTTAATATGCAATACTCGTCAATAAAAAACTCAGAGGACAAATTTTGAACTGCCCTCAGATAATACTGACGACCAAGGGAGGAACCGCAAATGTCTGCCTGGATCAGGATGATATCTGACGAAGATGCTGACACGCATCTGAAGGCCACTCTGGATCTGGCGCGTACACCGCACGGTACTGTCGACAATGTCATGCGTGTGCATTCCCTGCGGCCTAACACCATGAAGGGGCATGTGATTCTGTATCGCGCCTGTCTGCACGATAAGGCCAACAGAGTTCCCATGTGGTTTCAGGAAGTGATCAGTTCATACGTATCGACTCTCAACACCTGCCCCTATTCCTATGCCAACCACTGGTCCAACGCCCGGCACTTGATCGACGACGCCGCACGCGCCGACAAGATCGAAGCCGCACTCGAGGCACATCGCCCTCAAGATGCGTTCGACGGCGCACATTTGGCGGCCCTGACCTATGCTGAAAAGCTTACACTTTCGCCGGGTACGATGGTCGATTCTGATGTGGCAGCCCTAAAAGACACCGGTTGGGAGGATGGCGAGATTCTCGAAATCAACCAGATCGTAGGGTATTTCAACTACGCCAACCGATTGCTGAATGGCCTAGGTGTTACCACCGATGGCGATGTGGTGGGATATTATAGCAGCGACTGAAAGGACGGATCATGCAAGGAGACACTCCAGGCAGACAGATCGACCGTGCCATCGGCGCCTCGCTGAAGGAACTGCGCCAAAGTCGGAAGCAATCCGCTCGTAGGCTGGCAGAGCAGTCCGGTATCTCAGCCGCTATGATCAGCCGGATCGAAAATGGGTTGGTTTCTCCGTCAATCGACACTCTGGCGGCACTGGCCGAAGCGCTCGAAGTTCCGATTGTTTCTTTGTTCCGCGAAGCGCGTACAGATCACACAGACTACACTCTCGTGCGCCATGGTGAGGGACTGAAATCAAACCGAATCTCGGCGGGGCACAGCCACGAATATGTCAATCTTTCACTGCATTCTCGTAAAGACCTGCGATTTCAAGCGCGCCGTGTGACTTTATTGCGCGAAGGCGGACCGCCGCCCACTTATGTCGGCCACGGCGTAGTGTTTGTACAAGCACTCGAAGGCCAAGCCGTTTACCGATATGGCGAGGCCCGCTTTACGCTGTCAGCCGGCGACTCGATCAGTGTGGACGCTGAACTTAACCACGGGTTTGAGGATGTTCTGACCCCTGAGTTTGTCTTTCTGACAGTTCAGGCCGAGCGCCCATGACACCCAGTTAACATGGCTCAGGCAATCGACCTTAATCTGACCCAAGGGTCCATTGCAGGCCATTTCCGAACATTGGCGATACCCGGCGCAGTCGGAATGCTTTTCAGTACACTGTACAACATCGTCGACATCTTTTTTGCCGGGCTGTTGTCGACCAGCGCCCAAGCCGGGTTGGCCCTAGGTTTTCAAGCTTTTTTCATCTCCATTTCCGTAGGCGTCGGGCTCGGAGCAGCTATGAGTGCACTGGTTGGAAACGCTCTGGGTGCAGGCGACAACCGAGCGGCACGTCGCCTAGCGGCCCAAGGGATAACTTACGGAATCGTTGCGTCTTGCCTGCTTGCCCTGGCAGGGCTTTGGTTCGGCCCATTGTTAATCAAGCTTGTCTCGGAACCAGGCGTTTATCGTGAAGCCGGGCTTCGCTATTTCTATTGGTTGCTTTTGGCAATGCCGGGATTTCTTCTGGCTCATGGATGTAATGGCATCTTGCAGGCCCATGGCGACGCAGTGTCTATGCAACGGGCACTTATCGTCGCGTTTCTGGCGAACATCATCCTGAATCCCCTTCTGATCTACGGAATTCCGGGCGTGATCCCGGGCATCGGCTTTAACGGTTTGGCTTTATCTACGGTGATCAGCCAGACAGGCGTGATGATCTTTTTGATCCAGCAGGTTCTTCGGCGGAGGCGAATGAAACGCATGCGCGCAGCCTACTTCAAACCACGCCTGAAACGGTTTGCAGAAATTTCGCTGCAGGTTCTGCCCACTGCCTTTTCGTTTACGATCATGTTGTTGTCGGCCTTTGTCCTGCAGTTTGCGCTGAAGCTGTTTGGTGAACATGCAATTGCTGGTTATGCAATCGCTATACGGCTTGAACAGGTTTTGTTGCTGCCCATTCTGGGTGTCACGGGTGCCCTACTTCCAATCGCCTCACAGAATTTCGGTGCTCGGGACAGCCAGCGGGTGCGCGCCGCGTTGTTTTATTGCTGGCGAGTCGGGTTTTATATGTCGCTGGTTGCGATCCCGATCCTTTGGCTTGGTGGTCCCTTAGTTATGCGCCTTTTTACAGCGGACCCAGAGGTTGTACGCGTTGGTGTGGGATATCTACGAGTCGACAGTCTGATCCTGCCTTTTTACATGATGCTATTTTCAATCAACTCACTTTTGCAGGCCTTCAAAAAACCCATTTGGACCGTTTGGATTAGCCTTTATCGCCAGGCCTTTGGGGTCGCGTTCTTTGTTTGGGTGTTTATTGGCATATTGGGATTCAACGAAACCGGAGTGTGGTTCGGCACAGCAGCGGCCGTAATGACCGGCTGGGTTGTCGCAATGGCGTTGACCATACGTATTGCGAAGACAGAGATCGGTGGATTGTGGGTACCCGCCACAGAGTGAAAAAGGATGTGTCGCAAACTTTTTGTCTGGATTGACAAGTACGCAGGGTCCGACGTTTGTTCTCAGCGTATAGTTTTTTGGTAAGCTTCAGCATGATCTCTTTTAAAAGCAACACCAAGTTGATCGCGTTGTCCTTCTCGGATCGCGCGGTCCCATGACCTTACCAACCTCATTGCCGCGGCTGAAGGGCTTCCGTTTTCCTTGCGAAATCATCGCCTATACGGTGAGGGCATGTCACCGGTTTGCTCTCAGCACGGCGGATGTCGAAGACCTCCTGGCGGAGCGTGGCGTCATTGTTAGTCGTGAAGCGGTTTATACCTGGGTCAATCGTTTCGGGTCTCGGTTCGCGACGTGTATCCGACGCGACCGGCCCCGGCCGCACGACAATTGGAATATGGACGAAATGGTCGTTCCTATTAACGGCATGAAACATTGGCTATGGCGTGCGATCGATGGTAATGGAGATGTACTCGACATAGTGATTCAGCCTCGACGTAATGCGCAAGGCCGCAACGCGTTTATTCGGCCGACTGGCTGCTGACTATGGCGAACCACCTGTCGTGATCACGGACAAGCTGCGCAGCTATACCAAGCCAACCCAGGCCTTCGCGCCGGGCACCGATCATCGGGCGCACAAGGGGCTCTACAACCGGATCGAAGGATAACACCGGCCGGCGCGAAAGCAGGAAAAAATGATGTGCCGGTTCAACTCACCACGCCAGGCTCCACGATTTCTCGTCGTCCACAACCAAATCAACACCATGTTCCGCCGCCGCTTATGCCTCTGTACCGTCTTCTTCCGCCGCGCACGATCAGATGCACACGATCGTTGGAATGGCCATGCCTTTGAGCTAACAGCCTGACCGCGCCTTCCGCGGCTCCTTTCAAACGCCGTCAAACAACTTGATGGTGTGGACAGCTCCACCACGTGGCATCGCAATGTGCCAATGTTGGCGTTGTTGTACCCAACGGAAAAGATGAGCTGTCCACATGCATGTTACAACACTCGGGATCGATCTGGCCAAGTCCGTCTTTCAGCTTCATGGAGTTGATGCTGATGGAGAGGTTGTTCTTAGAAAGAAGGTTCGGCGCGACGCATTTCTCGATATGCTGTCCGGCCTGGCCTCCTGCTTGGTTGGCATGGAGGCCTGTGCGACCAGCCACCATTGGGCCCGCGAAGTTGCCGCGCTCGCGCATGAGGTACGTCTGATCGCGCCCTCGTATGTCAAGCCATATGTGAGGCGGCAGAAAATGATATGGCGGATGCCGAGGCGACTTGTGAGGCCGTTACCCGACCGAACATGCACTTCGTCGCGATCAAGAGCGCCAATCAGCAGGCGGTTCTGATGCTGCATCGAGCACGCGACCTTTTGGTCCGCCAACGCACCATGCTGATCAACGCGTTGCGGGCCCATCTGGCGGAATTCGGGTTCGTATCTGCCCGAGGTCCGCACAAGATACGCGACCTCTGCGCCAGACTTCAGGAAGGTCACCTCGACATCCCTCAGGTGGCGCGGGTCGCGCTGCTGTCACTTGCCCGGCAGATGAATGAACTGGAAGAAGAGATCACCAATCTCGATCGCAAAATACAGGGTTGGCATCGCACGAGCGAGGTCAGCCAACGGCTGGCCACAATCCCGGGCGTCGGGGTGCTCACCGCGACGGCTCTTGCCGCCACTATTGCTGATCCCGCGCAATTCCGGTCTGCGCGCCAGTTTGCGGCCTGGCTCGGGCTGGTCCCGAGACAGAACTCCTCTGGCGGTAAGGACCGGCTGGGAAGGATCACGAAGACGGGAGATGGGTATCTACGCAAACTGCCTATCGTAGGTGACACTGCGGTTCTCAGACGTGTTATCCATATGCAAACACAAACCGCAGAATGGGTCCGGCGCTTGTTGGAGAAAAAGCACGCACGGTTGGTCAGCGTGGCTCTGGCCAACAAGACCGCCCGGATCGCCTGGGCGGTCTTGTCCAAGCAAGAAGTCTACAAGCCAGCCTGAGATTTCGGGGCGTATGAGAAACGCTCCATACGAGTTGCAAGGGCAATTCCTGTGATGATGATCTTTGCCGCCGCCGGAACACCCCTTGGCATTGCCAGGGCATCATAGTCCGGCAACTTGATGGGGATCCAGCATGCGTATTTCATCAGGGCCAGCGGTCAAACGCGCCGCACAAATAGGCCGGACAAACGACCGCTACGCAAAACGATCAAAATCACAAAGAAAACCCTTGCAAAACCGGAGCTGTCCACAAATTGCGATACCTTCAAGGATTCGATTCCGGTTATTCATCCGGCAGGCGACGCGGTGTGCATGGCACTGGCCATGCGCGATAAAATGCAAGTGTTCTGCGCCAAATGGCAAAAGCTGGGCAATCGGGTTCTTTTTGGAGTTGGCATCTCGTTTGACTACAATACGGTCGGTATCGTCGGTTCAGCGGGACGATTTGATTGCACTGCCTCAGGAACCTCGATCAACATGGCCGTGCGGCTTTGCAACATGGCCACCCGCAATGAGGTACTGATTTCTCCCCGAATGTGGGCTGCCGTCGAAGGCGTTGTGGATGCCGTAGGCAAGGGAGAGGTGGAGATGAAGGGCATCAGGGAGCCGGTTGAGGCGTACGCTGTTGTTTCAGAGAAGCATCCGACGAGTTGGTAGATCGGCTACTCCATGTTCACCTTTTGGTTCTTGCAGCCCAAGCCGGTCGTTGACCACCACTCTCGGCCGCTGCGGTCGCAACATTCGTTCCCGACATTCGCTGCAGGCGCAAAAGATCCACTACATTGCCGCTGGCAACCACACGATTGCTTAGCTTTTACTCCCTGTCTATTGTAGCCCAATACGCAAAGAGCCTCGGTTCAGCAGCGTGCTTCTATCTGGGTCGAAACACCAGTATGGATGAGAACAAAGTGAATTCTGATAGCGAAACGTGGAATGCTCCAGGATTTGGCGTGCATCAAATTGCCAAGCTTCTGGAAAATCGCGGTTCGAATATTGTTGCGCTTCTCAGATCGGTCAACCTGCCCTTAGAATTAAACCTAACGCCACCTGTCGGGCGACACATAGTTCTGCCACTAACGCTGCACTAAGCTGTTAATTTCGCTTTAGCTGCCATTTCAAAAGTGCACACGTTCTTCCATTTGCGTCTCAAAGGTCTTTCATCGTGCCGGCCGAACTCCAAGAGAGTTTCCATTCGCCTAAAGTGCGGAATATATCGAGAGAAAACCCGAAGCAAAAATCGCTTCCAGAAAGCGATGTCATTCTTTTTGTACGTTAAAAGTGTTCTTTTATCGACTGCCTCCGCCACTACTGCAGTTGTAAAATGTCCGGAACGCAAAGTTTTCTTTTTGCTGGCATTTTGTCCGCACCATCCGATCGTTTCAGTCGTTTCGGACCGTCTTTGACCTTGATCTTCGGCTTTGCTAGTGGGCCCTTCAAGGTCACGGGCCAAGGGCTCTTCGAAAGTGGTTCGCCAATCTTGCGGGGCTGCAGATTTAGGTCCAAAACCTTGCCCGCCACATCAACACCGCCAAAGACGACAACTTGGACATGGTCTGTCTCCAATGTGGTTTGTTTCGTCGAAATACTTCCATTGGAGATACTAATTGGCGCGCGCAAGCATACGATCGGGGCAACCTTTTGTTTCTCTTTAGCAAACACCCAACCCTGAGTTGCATTTAGCACTGCGAGTTCGGCCTATTGCTACCATTGCCCGAAGGTTCCCGCGGTCTTTTACCTATTTGCTTTGGTCAGGGCGCAGATTCTGCGCTTCGAGCTCAGCCCGTGGGGCATCGCTATCATTGTCATCATAATGCGCTGGATCAAAATTCTGATCACCATGCGCGGAATTGAGAACCTGCTGTGGATTCCAAATGTCGGCCCGGTGTTCAAAAATATCATCATGATCCTGCTGGGGGTCTGCAGCATCTATGTGGGCCTGCAGCACCGCTTTGCCAATGAAGTCAACTGGCAGACGATAACCCCATCGCTTGGGGACTATCGCGTTAATCGGCTCATTTGGCCAGTTTCTTGCGTTTGAGGTTGGTCATGCCGCGTAGTTCCCCTTTCAAGAAACACCGCTTCCCGCGTAAGATCATATTTTGTGCCGTGCGTTGGTACTTGCGCTACCCGCTTACCTATTAAGATGTGGTTAATTTTCTGTCAGAGCGTCGCATCTCGGTAGATCGATCGACAGTGTACCGGTGGATTCAAAAATTCGGGCCTGAGCTGACCAGGCGGACCGAGAAGTATCTGCGTCGGGCGAGTGTCGATTGGCATGCCGATGAAACCAACATTCCGGTCGGTGGCAAAAGGTGCTATTTGTAGCGCGCCATGGATGCAAACGTTCAAATGGTCGACTTCCGACTAACCGTAAGCCGGGATGCCAAAGCTGAACGAGCTTTTCTTCGCAAGGCAATTGAGAGGGTGCGGGTACATCGTCCAGTCTAGATCTGCACAGACAATGCACCAACATACCGGTGCGTCATCCGTGATGATCTATCATTGCTATGATCTGCATTTTGACAGCATCAGGCACATCGACAAGAAGTGGCGTAACAACCTCCTTAAAAGCGACCACGCCGCAATAAAGCGCATCCTCAGATATCGGCAAAGTTTCCGATCCTTACAAACGGCAAAAGCGACCTTGAGTGGCATTGATACCATCCGAACCATCAAACGCGGCCACATTCACTACTAACAACGAGGCGTCAGAGGTGAAATCGAATTCATGCGCCAACACTTCCTAGTGCCCACCTAAGGTTCAAGCCGCATCCCACAATTTCGTAACACGTCATTTAACACAACAGTCCCGTTTGGGACGCATCCCGTCCCGACAACCGCCGAATTTAGGCCGGAATTTTGTCGGTTACTGAATTCTTGTGATACATCGGACCACCCTGGTATCGAGGAAAACCATAGCCGTTGACGAACACCACGTCGATGTCACCGGGCTTAGCCGCGATGCCTTCTTTCAAAATTTCGTCACCCTCTTGCTGCAGCGCGTCGATACAACGTCGCGCGATTTCTTCCGCGCTCAAATCGCGCGAATTGATCCCTGCATCCTCGGCCGCCTCCCGGATCAGCCCCAGAACAACCTCGTCTATCGAAGGATCCTTCTCGTTGTAACCATAAAAGCCAGCCTTGGTTTTGCGGCCTTTGCGCCCCATTTCGACAAGCCGGTCATGGACCTGAAATGCGTGAGGATGCACTGCGCCGACAGGCAGCGATTTGCGCATCAGATAGCCAATATCGATGCCCGACAAATCCAGCACCTGAAACGGCCCCATCGCCATTCCGTACTGGCGCAGCGCGGCGTCAACCGGTTCAGGTGATCCACATTCCAGCATCAACAACCCAGCTTCGCGCTGATAGGCTTGGTACATCCGGTTACCAATGAACCCGTGGCAGACCCCAGCAATCACACCCGTTTTTCCCAGCTTTTTCATTGTCGCCGCCAGAGTCGCCGTTACCGCCGGGTCCGTCTGATCGGTGCGAATGATCTCGACCAGCTTCATGATATGGGCAGGACTGAAGAAATGAAGGCCGGCAACGCGCTCGGGGCGATCGGTCGCTTGAGCGATCTCGTCGATATCTAGGTACGAAGTATTCGTCGCCAAAATGGCACCTGGGTGACAGATCTTATCCAGCCGTTTAAAGATTTTCTTTTTTATGACAATGTCTTCGACCGCTGCTTCGATCACAAGATCGGTCAAAGCCATATCATCATAGTCGGTCGTGGGTGAAATCAGCGTCAAAATGGTTTCGGCACGAGCTGCGCTCATCTTGCCGCGCTTGACCCCTTGTTCCAAATTGCCCCGGATTCGGTTGATTCCGGACTGTGCCGCTTCGTCCGAGATTTCGACCAGAGTGACGGCAATGCCTTGGGTGGCAAAGACCTGCGCAATCCCTGCTCCCATGGTTCCCGCCCCGATTACCGCAACACTGCCAATCTCGCCTGCTTGCGACAGATCCAGCCCCTCTACTTTGTAGGTTTCGCGTTCGGCAAAAAAGATATGTCGCAATGCACCAGATTGCGTGCTTTGGCGCAGGGTTAGAAACAAGTTGCGCTCTTTGTCGAGGCCAGCCTGAAAATCCGGCCCGGTGGCAGCCTCGACCGCGTCAATAACTGCCAAGGGCGCATCGAAGCCACGCTTGCGTTTGGCACACATGGCCCGCCATTGATCGAACAGGGCAGGATCAAAGCTGTCAGCCGAAATCGGCAGGTTGAGCTTGAGAGGGGCAGTATCGACCCCGATCAGCGCATTTGCATAGGTGATCGCTTCCGGCTCAAGATCGTCTGCTATCTTGTCAATCAGGCCAATTTCAACGGCTACTTTGGCAGAGACCGGCTTACCTTCCACCGCCACGTTAAGCGCTTGTTCCACGCCTACCAATCGCGGTAGCCGCTGCGTGCCACCCGCACCGGGCACGATTCCAAGCGTTACTTCGGGCAAACCAAAGCGCGCATTCGCGGTCGCGATCCGGTGGGAACAGGCCAACGCAAGTTCCAGTCCACCACCAAGTGCCTGACCGTGAATTGCCGCAACAACAGGCTTAGGGCACCTTTCGATGAAGGACACCAGATCGTTAAGATGGGGCGGCATCGGCGGTTTGCCGAACTCCCTTACGTCTGCCCCTGCCATGAAGGTCCGGCCGGAACATATTAGCACCGCAACAGCAATCTGCGGGTCGTTTGTGACCTCGTCAAATGCTTCCCACAAACCCTGCCGCACTGTCTGGGAAATGGCGTTCACCGGGGGGGCGTGGACGCGAACGATGCCAACCTGATCTTTGCGCGTCAAAGTAACCGCATTCATGACTTTCCCCTTCGATCAGCCTTTGGTTTGCCTTGTATGTTTAGCTGAAGCACCAAAGTCGTGGAAAATACTATGGTGTGATCACTGCCATAATAAATTACTATAACATTGCAGAGCGACAAGTATTGTCACGGCATCATCCCGCAATAGGTTTTTATTATCTTAGGCAGCTATAAATAGTATTTTCTTGTCTACAGCTAGCCCTCTACCCTTCCTTTCAATCTTGCTGTGCCTCCGCATTTCGAGGCCTGGATCGGATAATGCGAGGAATTGAACATGAACCTGGGAAATCTTGTAACACGCGCCGCCCTGTTCTGGGCCGACCGGATTGCCGTAAAGGACGAACGCGTATCACTGTCCTATGCGACACTGGAAGAGCGTACTAACCGGCTTGCGAACGCGTTGTCGGATGCAGGATTGACCAAGGGTGATCGTGTAGCGGTTCTGGCTTGGAACCGGTCCGAAATCGTCGAGGCCGAGGTGGCTCTGCTCAAAGGTGGCTTTACCCGCGTGCCGATAAATGCACGCCTGTCAGCAGACGAAGTTGTTCACGTCTGCAAGGACAGTGAAGTCAAAATCCTGCTGACAGACGAGGCGCATTTGGCAGCGGCGCAGCAGGCATTCAATGAAAACGAAAACTTGCAGCTGTTGGTGATGGGCGACGGCGGTAGTTATGAGGATGCTCTAGCTCAGGCTAAGACCGAGACCGTTTGCGCGGATGTCTCGCCAGATGACATCATGGTGCACCATTACACCTCCGGATCTTCAGGTGTGCTAAAGGCTGCGATGCATTCCTTCCGCAATCGCCGAGCAATCCTGCGTAAGATCACTTTCCGTTCTCGGCTGTATCCTGATCAACATGAAACGTATTTGCACGTGGGACCCATTACCCATGTATCCGGAATGGCGATCATGCCCTTGCTGTCACAGGGCCACACCAACGTCATCCTGTCGCGGTTCGACGTAGACACGTATCTTTCGACGCTTCAGGCCGAAAAGGTTACGCAGACCTATCTGGTCCCGACTATGATCAACCGCATTCTGGCCGCACCAAACCGAGGCGACTACGACCTCTCTTCACTGAAGTTGCTTCGGTACGGTGCGGCCCCCATTTCCCCGGCGCGTTTGCAAGAAGCGGTCGAGTTCTTTGGCCCGATCCTAAACCAAGGTTACGGCGCGGGTGAGGTGTGCTCTTCAGTTACGCTGCTGACCGAAGCGGACCATGAGTTGGCCCTGAACGGGCGGCCCGAACTGTTTAGCTCCTGCGGTCGTGCCCTCTTTGAGACTGAAGTCGCGGTGATCGATGACGAAGGCAACGAATTGCCCGTGGGCGAGGCTGGTGAGCTGGTGGTTAAGGGCGAGGATGTCATGCAGGGCTACTACAACGCACCCGAGCTGACTGCTCCGGTTCTGAAAGACGGGCGTTATCACACTGGCGACATCGCCTATATCGACGACACCGGCTACATCTTTATCATCGACCGTAAGAAGGACATGATCGTCACCGGCGGATTCAATGTATACCCCAACGAAGTTGAAAATGCCCTGTTCGAACGCCCTGAGGTTTACGAAGTTTGCGTTGTCGGCGTTCCTGACGCTGACCTCGGCGAGGCGGTCAAGGCCGTTGTTGTGGCACGCGATGGCGCCGAGATTGATACCGATGCCCTGATAACGCATTGCGTGGACAAGTTGGGCAAGTTCAAGAAACCGCATTCGGTCGATGTTGTGGTCGAGCTCCCTAAAAATGACGCCGGCAAGATCCTGCGCCGTCAGGTGCGTGATGGATACTGGGCCGGTTCGGATCGGAAGGTGTAATCATGAATCAGGGGTTGAACCGCGCAACAGCTGGCCTGGAAGCGGGCAAATTTGCCGAGCTTCGCACCAAGGTCAACGACTTACTCTACAATGAAATGCTCCCGTTCGAAAAAGAGAACGGGCTGACCCATGAAACTCGGTTCGAACGTGCTCAGCTCGAAGAATGGTGGAAACGCTCGCGCGAATTGGGCATCTATGGTTGCAACCTGCCCGAAGAGTTCGGCGGCTTAGGCCTGTCTATCGATCAGCTCTGTACTCTGAAAGAGGATGCCACCCGGTCGAACGCGGCGCTTTATGGCTGCGTTTTGGGTGAAAACGGTGGCCCGATGAGGATCGGGTATATCATCACACAAGCGACAGAAGGGCAGAACGAAGAGTTCTTTTACCCGGCAGCCCGCGGCGAACGAGCAGGGTGTTTTGCGTTGAGTGAACCCAATGCCGGATCCGATGCAGCGCGCATTCAGACCAGCGCAGTCAAGGACGGAGATGATTACATCATCAACGGCCACAAACGGTTCATCACCGCCTCGCGCACGGCGGATTTTGCCATCGTCATGTGTGTGACTGACCCAGAGGCCGGAACCAACGGCGTGACGGCATTCCTGGTAGATGCAAAGTCGCCCGGATACCGGATCGAAGGGCATTACCTACCCATGTCGGGACAACACATCGACAACGACATCATCTTAGAGAACGTTCGCGTGCCTGCGCGCAACATACTGGGGCAACTGGGTGGTGGTTTCAAATTGGGGATGGAAAGGATCAACATCAATCGCCTGCTGCAATGCCCGACCATGCTGGGCCATGCCCAATTCGCGTTGGAACAGGCAGTGGATTATGCCAATCGTCGGTTGCAGTTCAAACAGCCTATCGCCAATTTCCAGGCGATCCAGCACATGATGGCCGACATGAAGACCGCCAACTTTGCCGCTCATTCAATGATCCACGCGGCCGCCGCCAAGGCGGACCGGGGGGAAAACATCCGGACCGAGGCTTCGATGTGCAAAGTCTTCGTGGCCGAAAATGCCTTTCAGGTTGCTGACAAAGCGATCCAGATCCATGGGGCAACCGGCATGACCAAGAACCATCCAGTCGAATGGGTGTTCCGCCGCCTGCGTATGTTCCGCGTGCTCACCGGTAGTTCAGAGATTCAACGCAACACGATCGGAAAAGGCATCCAGAAAGAATGGAAAACCGCAAACCCGGAGGCCGCACAATGACGAATGAGTGGTCGTTTCTGAACGGCATGCGCATCATAGACTTGTCGCGCTTGCTGCCCGGCCCTTTTGCAACCCAGACGCTTGCCGATTTGGGGGCTGAGGTCATCAAGATCGAAGAACCCAAACACGGCGACCCGGGGCGCTTTCTGGGCAAAGACATGTTTGCCCGCTTGAACCGCAACAAGAAGTCGCTGACGCTGGATCTGAAAACCGACGAAGGCAAGGCGGTACTGACCAAGCTTTTGGAAAGCGCAGATGCCGTCATCGAAAGCTTTCGTCCCGGCGTAATGGACCGACTGGGCTTCGGATACGAAGCGGTAAAGGCGCAAAACCCGGCCATCGTCTATTGTTCACTCTCGGGCTTTGGTCAAACGGGTCCCTATCGTCAACGGGCGGGTCACGATATCGATTTTTTGGCACTGTCGGGTTATTTTGCGGTGCCCTCTCAGGTCAACGACAAGCTCGCGCGTCCCAAGGTCAGACTGTCGGACTACGCCGGGGCGATGTATGGCGCGCTGTCGCTGGCGATTGCCATGGGATCTGCCAAGATGAGCGGCAAAGGGCAGTATCTGGACGTGTCCATCACCGATGCGATGGTCAACTGGTCCTCACCGCTTGTGCGGATTGCGCATGATCTGTGCGACGGTGATCCGGATCGGATGTCCTTTGTGATGCCCGACAATGACATCTTTGAAACCGAAGATGGTAAACACATCGCCATCGGTCTATTCGAGAACAAGTTCTGGTTGGTCTTGGCCGAGATGATGGGCGACGAATTCCCCGACCTGCGGCGCGAGGATTTCCGCACCAACAAGCTGCGAAACCAACAGAAACAGGCAGTGCATGGGTTAATGTCGGACATGTTCGCTTCGAAAACCCTGACCAAGTGGGAAGAGCTTTTTGGCCCGACCGATCTACCCTGGGCGGTGGTGTATGAAGACATGCGCCTGTTCGAAGACCCGCATCTGATCGATCGCGGCATGTTTGGTGAGTTGGGCGAAGGCGAGGACAAAACGTTCCAGGCCGGATACCCCACCAAATTCTCCGCCGGTCTGAACGAGTTTCAGTCCGCTCCGCCCAAGAAAGGACAAGACACGGATGAGATCCTGCGCAATCTGGGCCATGACGCGGCTGCCATTCAGGCAATGCGCGACGCGGGGGTGATCTGATGGTTGATGCGTTTATTTGCGATGCCATCCGCACGCCCATCGGGCGCTATGGTGGCGGGTTGTCTTCTGTTCGGGCCGACGATTTGGGCGCTGTGCCTTTAAAGGCGCTGATGGAGCGGAACCCGAACGTCGATTGGGCCGCTGTGGACGATGTGCTATATGGCTGCGCCAACCAGGCAGGCGAAGATAACCGCAACGTTGCGCGTATGTCGTCGCTGCTGGCGGGATTGCCCGAAAACGTATCCGGCACGACCTTGAACCGGCTGTGCGGTTCAGGCCTGGATGCGGTTGCTTATGGTGCGCGGGCGATCAAATCGGGCGATGCAGATTTGATCATCGCAGGCGGTGTCGAAAGCATGAGCCGGGCACCTTTTGTGATGCCCAAAGCCACCAGCGCCTTTAGCCGTGCCAATGAAGTGCATGACACCACCATCGGCTGGCGCTTCGTCAACAAGTTGATGAAGGCCCAATATGGCGTCGATTCGATGCCTGAGACGGCCGAAAACGTGGCCGAAGATTTCGGGATCAGTCGCGCTGATCAGGACGCATTCGCCTTGCGCTCGCAACAGCGGACGGCGGCGGCGCAGACGGCTGGCGTCTTCGCTGAAGAAATCACACCAGTGATCATACCTCAGCGCAAAAATGATCCCAAAGCTATCGATACTGATGAGCACCCTCGCGCAGAAACAACCGCCGAGGGCCTGGCCAAACTCCGCGCGCCGTTCCGCGAGGGCGGGTCAGTGACGGCGGGCAATGCGTCCGGGGTCAATGATGGCGCGGCGGCTTTGATCATCGCCAGCGAAGAGGCCATCAAACGTTACGGGCTGACGCCACGGGCACGGATCGTGGCGGGCGCTTCGGCAGGTGTTGCACCGCGCATCATGGGCTATGGTCCTGCACCTTCTACACAAAAACTGCTGAGCAGAATTGGCATGCGCATCGACCAGATCGACGTGATCGAGTTGAATGAAGCCTTTGCTGCACAGGCGCTGGCCGTCACGCGCGCCCTTGGGTTGCCCGATGACGCGACGCATGTGAATCCAAATGGCGGCGCCATCGCCCTTGGTCATCCCCTAGGCATGTCAGGTGCGCGTTTGGCTTTGACGGCCACAAATCAGCTCTGTCGGAGCGAAGCTTCGTTAGCACTGTGCACAATGTGCATCGGTGTCGGTCAAGGTATTTCCGTACTACTGGAGCGCGTTTAATTGGGCATCGGAAAACGTGATAGCCGGGATACGCATATAATATTTCTGCGATCAGCAAGCCCTCGCTAATCTCGATGCAATTCAAAATCCAATGACCTCATTCGGTCGAAACTCATGTTTGGGAGGAAACAAACGTGTTCACACTTGCTAAGATCAAAACGGCCTTAACCGGCACTGTCCTGGCGGTTGCCGCTTCCATGGCACAGGCTGCGGATTTTCCCGAGCGCCCGATCGACCTGATCGTCGGCTTCAAGGCAGGCGGCGGCACCGACACCTACGCCCGTGCGCTGGCCAGCGCCGCTGACGCACATCTGGACGGTCAGCCCGTTGTTGTCGTCAATAAACCCGGCGGTGGCGGCCTTGTTGGTGGTCGCTTTGTGGCAGACCAACCGCCCACCGGGTACACCCTCTATCTGGCGTCCGCCGGTTCGATGGTTCTGAAAAATCTGATCAAACCACAGGTTGTTTCGGAAGATGACTTCAAAATGGTCGGCACCATTGGTGAGCTGACCGCCGGCATCTTTGTCCCCACTGGTTCGCCGATCCAATCGCTGGACGAGTTGATCGAAGCAGCCAAAACTTCGGACACTAAACTGCGTTGGGGTCACACTGGTCGCGGCAACGTCTGGCACATGGCGGGTCTAGGTGTTCTGAACCCCAACGACGTCAAAGCCAAGGACGTTCCATTCAAAGGTGGCTCAGGTGTGCGTGCTGCGCTGACCAGCGCAGATGTTGATTTTGGCGTCATGGGCGCGCACCTGGGCCGTGGGTTTGAGGACGACGTGCGCCTGCTGGCCGTGTTGTCAAACGACCGTCACCCGGCGGCGCCTGATGCCCCTTCGGCCAAGGAACTGGGCGTCGACTTCATCCCAGTTTCAACCCCGATGATCGTGATGGCTCCTGCTCGTACCTCTGACGAGGTTGTTGCACAACTGTCCGATGCCATGGTCGCGATCACTCAGGAAACTGCCTATATCGACACCCTCTCCAAGGCCGGCCTGCCGACTTCGAGCGTGAGCGGCCCCGATACCGCGTCGGCTATCGAAAACTCGAAGGTCGAGTGGGGCAAGTTGTTGGAAACCCTGGAATGACCGAGGGTGTTCAAATTGAAGTGGCGCGCAAGTCTGCGCGCCACAACATTTTTGCCGGATTGGCCTTGGTGGTGCTCGCGACTTTCTTTTTCTGGAAATCCTTAAACATCTCGCTGGATTTCATTGATGAGGAAGGCATCGGGCCAAGGTTCTTTCCACAAGCCATCTGTGTCGCCCTGGGCTTGATCGGCGTGACCATGACTGTTTTTGGCCTGCGCGAGCAAGTCGCCCCTGCTGACAAGTCAAGCTTTGAGATCAAACGCTTCTTTGCCGACGCAGTGCCGCTCTTCGCTTTGGGAATCGCCTTCGTCTGGATGTTCGGTGCCTTTGGTTACGTCACAGCCTGTTTCGTGCTGCTTTTGGTAGCGGCGTTGATCTTCGCCGTGCGTGGCCCGGCCCTGATCCTGTTGCCTGTCTGTGCGACCGTCGCGCTCTATCTGCTGTTCTTCAAGCTGATGACCGTGTTTGAACCGGAGGCGACCATTTTCAACCCCCTGACCCTGATCGGGCTGAAGTGAGGGATATGACATGGAACTTCTGAACGGTTTCTACACCATCTTCACCACGCCCGAGACGCTTATGTTTGTAGTGCTTGGCGCGGTCCTGGGTGTCATCGTGGGTGCTGTGCCGGGGCTGACGGCCTCGGCCGCGATCGCCATGCTGGTGCCAATCACGTATTACATCGACCCGCTGTCGGCATTGGCCTTTCTTTACGTCATAGGCAAGGCTGGACGGTTCGGGGGGTCGATATCCGCGATTCTGTTCAACACGCCTGGGACAACGGCGGCTGCGGCCACAGTGATCGACGGGCACGCGCTGACCAAGAAAGGACAGGCGGGCAAGGCGTTGAAAACGGCGACTGTGGCCTCGGTCATTGGCGACTTTGTCGGTGAGTTCATCCTGATTTTTGGCGCGCTGACTATTGCGCAGCTGACCCGAGAGCTGGGTCCGCCCGATTACTTCGCGATCTATGTCTGTGCCTTCCTGATCATCGGTTCTGTCATTTCAGACTCCGTACTCAAGGGCATCGCATCGACTCTGTTCGGGGCAACGCTGGCGATGATCGGTCTGGATCCGATTACGTCCGAGCCGCGGTTCGATTTCGGTATGGTCGAACTCTACAACGGCTTCTCGCTGGTTCCGCTTCTTATTGGTCTGTTCGTGATCTCCGAAGTTTTTGCTCAAGTTTTCCCTGCGCGCAAAGGTCAAGAACATCATGACGAAATCCGCGCGAAGAACCCCGATGACGACCGCCTAAGCTGGGCCGAGGTCAAGCGCTGCCTGCCCTTCATCGGGCGTGGTTCGGTGATCGGTTCGATGGTGGGTCTGATCCCGGGTGTTGGCTCCGCCGTGGCGTGTTTTGTGGCTTATGGTTCGTCCAAGGCGAAAGCTGCAAACAAAGATGAATGGGGCAAAGGGGCGATCGAAGGCGTCGCGGCACCTGAAGCGGCCAATAACGCCGTGTCCGGTCCGTCGATGATCCCGCTTTTGGCGCTTGGTGTGCCCGGATCGACCATTGCGGCGATGCTCATGGGCGTGTTTCTGATCCATGGCATCCAAGTGGGGCCAAAGATCTTTGAGACCTCGGGCGACATCGTTTACGGTTTGTTCGCAGCCGGTTTGATCGGGATCGCTCTATATGGTCTCATTGGCTGGTTTGGTGGTCCACTGATCGGTCGTGTGATCGACAAGGTGCCGCAGCGCCTGATCTATCCAACCATCCTGGCGGTGGCGCTGATCTCGGCCTACACTGCGCGCTCGTCGATGTTCGATGTCACCGTTGCCTGCCTCTTTGGTCTGATCGGCTATTTCATGCGGACTCTGAACTTCAGCCCCGCTGCCACAATCATTGCTTTTGTTCTGGCACCAGGTGCCGAACAAGCGCTGCGCCAGTCGGTGTTACTGACCGATGACGGCTTTGGCATCTTCCTGCACCGTCCTGTTGCGCTGGTGTTCTTTGCCATACCGCTGGTTGCCATTGGTATTCGGATCATCGCCCGCATGCGGACGTCGAACCAAGCGCCCACGCCGCAAACCTGAAGCCATGGGTTCGGGCGTAATTGCGCCCGAACCAACCCTGCAGGATCGCTAACATGCTGGATCACCCCCCCGAATCCTTGTCTCGGTATCTCGATGCGCTGCGCATAGAGGGATTTTCCGGTGATGTCGAAAACGATGAAGGCGCTCGTCTGGTCGCCGCCACGGACAACAGCATCTATCACATTACTCCCGACGCGATCCTGTTTCCCAAATCCGGCAAGGACGTCGCAATACTGGCCCGATTGGCGCAAGAGCATGACATTGCCCTGACAGCACGCGGTGGTGGAACGGGAACCAACGGGCAATCACTGAACGCGGGTGTGATTGTAGACATGTCGCGCCACATGCGGGGTATCGAGACCCTGGATCTGCAGGCAGGAACTGTCACCGTTCAGCCCGGTGTCGTGCTGGATCAGCTCAACACTTTCCTCGAACCCCACGGATTTTTCTTTGCACCCACGGTGTCGACCTCTTCTCGGGCAACAATCGGCGGTATGTTTGCCACCGATGCCAGCGGCAAAAGCAGCCGGATCTATGGGCGCATGTCTGATCATGTCATCGCAGCGGATGTGATTCTGGCCAACGGGCGGCCTGTCTCTGTCACCACTCACGGCACACTTGATGCGGAGCTTGGTCAAATGGGACATGCTCTGCGTCAGGACTTGGACGACAAGGCCGCCGAGATCGCCCGACGTTTCCCAAAGCTGAACCGGGGGCTGACCGGCTATAACCTTGATCAGGCGCGCGGCACGTCGGGTGAATTCGACTTTATCAAGCTTCTGGCCGGGTCAGAGGGGACATTGGCGCTGACCACCCAATTGACCCTGCGACTGACACCAATTCCAAAACAGCGGGCGCTGACAGTTCTGGCTTATGACGACTGCGCTTTGGCGCTCAGACATGTTCCGCATCTGGTGCAGGCAGATCCAAGCGCAATAGAGTTTCTGGATGACAAGATCCTTGCCCTTGCGGCCGCCTCGCCCATGTGGAGCGAGCTTGAGGGCGTGCTGGGCCAGATCGGCGATGCTGGCGGGTTCCTGTTTGTCGAGTTCATCGGTGAAACGGTTGAAGAGGTCACAGCCGGTCAAGAACGTCTGGCCCGAATTCTGAACCAAAACCGCGTGTATGTCACAGCACAGGTGACCACGGCAGAACCCGACGAAATGTCAGCATTGTGGGAAATGCGCAAACGCTCTGTAGGACTGCTGGCCGCGGTTGAGACAAAGCGGATCGGGCTGCCTTTTGTCGAAGATGCCGCAGTACCGCCCGAAAACTTGTCAGCCTTTGTCGCCGAATTCGGCGCGCTTCTGGATCAGTTCGAGTTATCTTATGGCATGTTTGGGCATGCAGATGTCGGCTGCGTCCACGTGCGCCCAATGCTGAACATGCGAGAGCCGCAGGATCGGGCGATGATCCGCAAAGTCTCGGACGCGGTATCGGACCTGTGTCAGAAACACGGAGGCCTGATTTGGGGCGAGCATGGCAAGGGCGTGCGCGGCGAATATGTTGAACGCTATGTTGGTCCCGAGCTTTATGCGGTGATGCGCAAAATCAAGGCTTGGTTTGATCCCGACAATCGCCTGAACCCCGGCAAGTTGGTGACAGCCGCCGAAAGCGATCTGACGGTGATGAAGATCGACGCCGTACCCATGCGCGGCCCTCGCGATGCGGAAATCAACGAAGAAAACTTTGGCGCCATCGAACGCGCGATTGCCTGCAATGGCAACGGGGCGTGCCACAACTGGGCACCTAGCGATCCAATGTGCCCGTCCTACAAGGCTACGCACGATAAGGTTCAAGCCCCCAAGGGTCGCGCCAGCCTATTCCGCGAATGGGCGCGTCTGCGCTCAACCGGCGAGGATTCCGCCCTTGTTGAAGAGGCGCTGAAACGCAGTCTGGACACGTGCCTGTCCTGCAAATCCTGCACCGGTCAATGTCCGGTCCGCGTAGATATCCCGGCGATGAAATCCGCCTTTTTGCATCAGTACTTCCAGACCCGCGCGCGCCCTGCACGCGATCACCTGCTGCGCCACATGGAGGGGCTTTCGCTTGCCCTGCGCAAGCTGCCGCGTCTGGCCAATCTGGTGTTGGGGAAAAGCTTGACCAGGGCTGTGTTGAACCGGGGATTTGGCCTTGTCGATATCCCGCGCTATGCGCCGCTGACCGCAGAAGAGGCGGTGCAAAACGCCGGGGGTCGCATTGTTTATCCGGACACGACGCCATCGAAATGGGGTCAGAATCCGGCACTTCTGGTCCTCGACAGTTTCACTGGCGCATTCGACACCGGCGTGGTTGCGCAATCAACAGCCCTGTTGAAGAAGCTGGGATTTACTGTCTGGGCCATTCCACCTGTGGCCAATGGCAAGGCACGGCAAGTGCGTGGCATGATGGATGCCTTTGAAACGCAGCGCGATCAGACAACCGCTTTTTTGTTGCGGGTCATGCCCGACGATCTGCCCTTGATCAGCCTTGAACCCGCCGTGACCGACCTGCTGAACAAGGAATACGATCTGGGCGCGCGAAAAGTCATGTCATTGGACCAATTCCTGTCTGACATTCTACACTCAGTTCCCCAAATGCCCGTTGATGACGCGGGGCGCTATACCTTGTTTTCACACTGTACCGAGAAAACAGCCGACCCCGCCACCCCCCGGCGCTGGCAAGCAGTGTTTCGGCATTTCGGCCTGAAGCTCGACATCGCCAGCACCGGGTGTTGCGGCATGGCTGGGCTGTTCGGCCACGAAGCCGAACACCGCGACATGTCTAGCCAACTTTTCGAAATGTCTTGGCGCGAACCCTTAAACGTTGCCGGAACTGGCGCTTTGGCGACCGGGTTTTCCTGCCGGTCCCAGGCGGGGCGGTATGGCAACGTCAAACCCGCACATCCCAGCTCCGCACTTTTGGCGCGGATTGAAGCGCACGCACAAAATGGAGGCCGCAATGACCACCCCTAACATGATTGTCCTGATGTCTGATGAACACGCATCCAACATCATGGGATGCGCCGGACACCCATTTATCAAGACACCCAATCTCGACCGGCTGGCCGCGCGGGGCACCTTGTTCGAAAACGCCTATACCAACGCGCCCATCTGCGTGCCTGCACGCGCCAGTTTTGCAACTGGTAAATATGGCCATCAGACCGGCCATTGGGACAATGCCACACCTTACACGGGTGACCCTAAGTCGTGGGGCCATTACCTGCAGCAAAACGGTAACCCGGTGGGTTCGATCGGCAAACTGCACTACCGCAACGCATCTGACCCGGTCGGGTTGGATTTCCAGCAGATCCCGATGCATCTAGTCAACGGTGTCGGCGACGTGCTGGGATGTGTACGAGAGCCGATGCCGCGCCGTTGGAAAGCCCGCGATCTGGCCGACAGCGCAGGCGCAGGTGAGACATCCTACACCACCTATGATCGCAACATCACCGATGCCGCATGCGAATGGATTGCCGAACGTGGCAATGAACAGGCGGGCGACAAGTCATGGACAGTATTCATCTCGATGGTTGCGCCCCATTTCCCGCTGACCGCACCACAGGAGTTTTATGACCTGTACAAGGACATGGATCTCAAACCTTCGAAACCCGCGCGCGAGGATGACCACCCCTGGCTCAAGGCACTGCGCCATTGCTTTGTGTACGACAATTTTAATGAGGAACGCACGCAGGCTGCGCTGACCGGTTATTTTGGACTGGTCAGCTTCATGGACTACAATGTTGGCCGAATTCTGGATGCGATCGAAGCTGCTGGGCTGAACGACAACACAAATGTCATCTATGTCAGCGACCACGGCGACAACATGGGCGAGCGTGGCATGTGGGGCAAATCCAACATGTACGAAGAAGCCGCCGCCATTCCAATGATCATGGCCGGACCAGACGTGCCCGGCGGCAAGATCAGCAAAACACCGGTGTCGCTGGCGGATGTTTTTCCCACCGTCCTGGATTGCGCTGGTCTGAAGGCCAATGACCCTGAGTTGCCCGGCCGCTCGCTGTTCCGGATTGCGGCTGAGGAAGATTGCCCTGACCGCGCTGTATTCTCAGAGTATCATGCTGCCGGCGCCATGTCGGGGGCATTCATGATCCGCAAGGGCCCGTGGAAATACATTTATTACACCGGCTATGAGCCACAGCTATTCAATCTTGACACCGACCCGGGTGAAGTCATCGATCTGGGGACCGCGCCCGAGTACGAAGCGACCCGTGCCCAACTGCATACTGAACTGCTCAAGGTTTGTGACCCGGATGCGGTTGACCGTCAGGCCAAAGCTGATCAGGCGGCGATCATCGCGAAACATGGCGGTGTTGAGGCGGTACTGGAACGTGGCGGGTTTGGCGCAACCCCTGCCCCGGGCGTTAACGCTGACTTTGTCGCGTCAAACGGCACCTCGACATGACTGGGGCCAACGCAGAAATCCCGAGCTGCGCGGCCCCGGATGGGGCACCGCGCGCGCCGCAATTTACAATGCCACCATTGGCCTGCGATTGCCATTCCCACGTGTTCGGCCCGCCAGAACGGTACCCGATGGTGCCGGACAGATTGTATACCCCTCCGGAAGCGTCATTGGCATCATATGAACATTTGCTTAAAACATTGGGGTTTCAGCGCGCTGTTATCGTACAGCCCAGCATTTACGGCACCGACAATCGTGCGACGCTTGAGGCCACGGCTACCGACCCTGAACGCTACCGTGCTGTGGTCGTGGTTGACGCTTCGATCACCGAGGATGAGTTGCAGCACATGCATGATCAGGGCGTGCGCGGAGTCCGGGCCAATCTGCTGTTCAGCGGTGAAAAGGCGATGACCGAGGTACGCACTATCGCCGACAAGATCGCGCCGATGGGCTGGCATCTTCAGGTGTTGCTCGACGTCAGCGCTTTCCCCGATCTTTACGCCTTTTTCTCGACCCTGCCGCTGCAGACCGTTTTTGACCATATGGGGCACTTTCCAGTGGCAGGGGGCATCGATTCAGAAGGGTTTCAGGCTTTGTTGAACCTGATGGGCACAGGCAAGGCCTGGAGCAAACTTTCAGGCGCATATCGGATCACAGGTCGGGCTACGCTGCCTTATGAAGATGTCACACGCGTCGCGCAGGCATTGGTTGCGGCGAACCCAGATCAGGTTGTCTTTGGGACCGACTGGCCGCACCCACATATTCCGGTCGCTATGCCCAATGACGGCGATTTGTTGGATGAATTGGCGACTTGGGCCCCATCCGCAGAAACTCGGAAAGCAATCCTGTCAGATAATCCGGCGCGCCTTTACGGCTTCTGACCTTCGGTTTGCACATGCCGAAACGTGCCTCGGATAATACCGCTGTCAAACAGTTCGTGGCAGATATCCAGCAACTCTTGCCGAACGGCCCGCGATCCCGCGTTCAGCGGCTGATTGCGTGGCCAGGTCAAGTAAACTTCGCGGATCAAATCTGGCTTGACCAAACGTTTTGCAGAGATTTCCCCGCGACGCCAAAGTGCATCAATTGACGGCCACGGCAGCACACCCGACGTTACACCGCTGCGGATGTAGCTAAGCCTCAGCCGGGCGGATTCTGTTGTGACACGCAAGTTCAGCGCTCGACCCATCTTTTCAGCCACATCTTCGACAATTTCGCGGACAGCATGAGACTGCTGGCTCAAGACCAATGGCGTAGAGAACAAGGCTTTGACATCGATGGTTTCATCCCCGGAACAGGGTTTATCGCCTTCTTTGCGTCGGGTCACCAAGTACAAAGGTTCCGTATAGAGATGCAGATACTCAGCCTTGGACGCTTTTTCGCGGGTCGCCAGGATACCCAGATCCACGCGGCTGTTTTCAATCATCTCTTTCACGTTCAACGCCAGCTCCTCCAGAATTCGAAGCTCGACCTCGGGATACTTCTCGGCCACCCTTTCCAACAACAACGGCGCAACATGAACGCCCAACATCGGCGGCACGACGATCGAAACTTCACCACGGGGCGTATCCGCCTCTTTCCGGACGTCATCGGTGGCTTGCTTCATCTGCGCCACAATCTTACGGGCGTGTTGATACAGAACTTCACCAGCCTTTGTCGGTTTGACCCCCCGTGATGAGCGTATCAGCAATTCGGTGGTAAGTTCTTCTTCCAGATTTGCGATATGCTGGCTCAACGCAGGCTGGGCAATATGCAGCACCCTCGCGGCACTGGAAACACTGCCCTGATCAACGATTGAAATGAAATAGCGAAGCTGACGGATGTTCATATCAAACTCTAGCAATTTAAGCAGTCTAAACCACTATAGCCGCGCCAGAGAAAGAAGAAAATCTGATATCAGTTCAACGCAGATCCTGCGCAAACGACGATCGCATCTGCGCCGCCCAAATACCATCAATCCGCGTAACCACCCACAGCGAAGTAAAAGATACCAAGGGCAGCCCGTCGTGGTCGAACCGGTTCACCATTACGTCCAAATGCACTTTGCTTTCGCTGGATTGCAGTACGTTCAGATGCCCCCATTCGGTATGTCCCCAATCGCCCCCAGCCCTCGTTTTAAAATCGCTGTAATAGCTGTCTGGGGTTTCCCAGATCTTCACCGCCTCGCCGGACAATCGATAATGTGGAAAGTGGAGCGTCTTCGATATGCCCGTGGCATCACGTGCATTCAGTGCCTGCACATGGCGATGCATAACCTCTTTGGCCGCCGCAATTGCGTCATTGTTCATTTGTGCCCCACTTTCGAACCGACAGATCCAATCAGAGATCCCAGATTTAGTAAAAACAGTACCAACGCAGGAATCGGTTCAAAAATATCTTTTTGATATGAGTGTTAGAGGAAATTCGGATCACGAGCTGACTATTTTACTCGTGCACGGATTGAATAATTCCGGCAAGTTGGTTCCCAAAATACACCAAATTGGCACCAAGTCAGGGTTCAGAAATGTCCGCCAGAATGCCCAAAATTCCCTCACTCAGGCTGTTTGTTGAGGTCATGCAGGCAGGGACAATTGCAAGCGTCGCTGAGAAGATGCATTTGACGCCATCTGCGGCCAGCAGAATGCTATCGGCGTTAGAGCGTGATCTGGAACTGAAACTGTTTCGCAGAGAACGGCAGCGCCTGATCCCTACCGAGGCAGCTGAAACCTTTTTACCCGAAGCAATTCGAGCGCTCAGTGTCGTAGATGAGCTGCCGCGAATTTCCGATGCCATTCGCAATGGCGCGACCAAAGAGCAGACGATCCGGATACTCGGGTTTCCCCGAATGGCCGAGCAAATTCTCCCAAGCGCTGTTCGTCGCTATTACCGTGAGACCAAGTCCAACACTCGTGTCAGCATCAGCGTTGAGGCCCGACATAGTATCAAACGTTGGGCTGCATCGCGCATGTTCGACATTGCGCTCACGACGGTTCCCGTTGTGCATGCCGGCGTTCGCGGAGAGCCAATCATCGACTTTCCCTTGTGCGTTACTTTACCTCGGACACATGGTTTGTCTGACCAACGTGAAATTCCTGTTCAGGCTTTGGCCAATGAACCTCTGTCGCTGATAGAGAGCGGTTCGATCATGCGTCAACGCATTGCTCGGGTGTTCGACAGTGCGGGTTTAATCCCAAACGTTCGGCAAGAAAGCGGAACGGTTGACGTCGCGATCAATATCGGGCTGGCAGTCGGCAGTTTGACCATTACGGACGGCATTTTCTCCAAGGCCCTGCTTGGGGAAACCCATGTTCTGCGCCGCATTAAAACACAGCATTCTATTCCTGTTGGCTTCGTCGTTCCCGTCGACAATGAAGTCGACGGAGCCGCTGCATTCATGAAAAAAGCGATCCGAAATGAGGTTCTGGCGTATCGGCAAGAATTGGACAAGAAACTGGATGCCGACTAAACGGCAGACTCAGATCTTCTCCAGATTGACTTTCATGCCGGGAATGGGCGAGGCCGCAATAGAGCCAGAATTTCTTACGGCCTCATAACCGCCCAACTCCTCGATCCGGGCCAACTGATCAGCCTTGCTGACCGCGTTCAGCTCTTCGGGATTGACCATCGCGCACAGCAGTGCCGATAGTTCTGCCTCTTTTGGGTGGGTGTTCCCACCGGCCAGCAAATCGATTGCTTCATCAGGGTCAGTCGCCAGATTAAAAAGCTGGTTGGGCATATCGACGTGATAGATCAGTTTCCAGTCACCCTGCCGTATCAGGAAACTGGAATTTACACTTCCCATCGCATGATATTCGGAAAAACCCGTTCTCTGTGGCTGCTCGCCATTGATCACTTGCAAAAGCGAACAACCCGGCAGGCCCCCGTCCTTTGGGGTTGGCACGTCAAACAGATCCAAAATAGTCGGGAACAGGTCCACATGACCGACACAATCTGAAACCGTCCTACCCTCCGGCAATCCCGGACCAGCCAAAATTAGTGGAACACCGGCGGAATGCTCATACAGATTGGCCTTACCCAGAATACCATGAGCACCGATTGCCTCTCCGTGATCCGATGTGTAAGCTATCCGCGTGGTGTCAGTCAGGCCCAGTTCTTCAGCCATATCAATTACTTTGCCAATTTCTGCGTCGGTTTGAGTGATCAGGGCGCAGTATCCGGCATAGGCATTTCGCAAGAATGCTTCGTCCATGCCCTGAGGCAACTGATTCATCCACGCAAGATACGCCATAGCTGGATGGTCATAGCGATCAGACGCGTCCCACGTGGACGGCAAAGTCATGTCTTCCGGAGGGTACAGATCCCAGAACTCCTGTTTCGCCCGGAACGCGGGATGCGGGCTGGGATAAGAAACGATCAAGGCCCACGGCTCAGCGTTGTCGGCATTGGCGCGCAACCAGTCGATTGCGCGTTCGGTGATCTGGCGGTCATAAATCTGGTAATCTGTCTCTCCCGGCCCAGAATTCCCATAGATTGCCTTGTGACCCGCGCGACTTGGCACCCCATCTTCAGTTGCTCGCAACAACGTCAGCGGGGATCCAATCCCATCGACCACGTGCATCGTGTGAATTTCCTCGGCAAATCCATTGTCATCTTGCTCTGAACGGTAATGCAGTTTCCCAATTGCAGTGACTGGCACGTTTGCGTCGCGCAGCCGATGGTGCCAGGACTTAACTGATCCATCATACATCGTCGCGTTATCCCAGAACCCGGTTTGGTGAGGATACTGGCCGGTGGCGATCGCTGCGCGAGCCGGGCAACACAAAGTTGTGGTGGCGTAAGCGTTTTCAAAACGAACTCCACGTCCAGCAAGTTTGTCCAGGCTCGGGGTGAGCACAGTTGAATGCCCCGCTGCGCCAAGAAAGTTGCGCGCATGATTGTCCGTTACAAAAAAGATAAAATTGCCGGGCGTTGCCATGGAGTTTCCTCAGATCAAATCCATTTACGCAATGTCATAACGGCAACTACCACGCGAGTTCGTGCAAAATTGGAAACAACTGGTTCGAAATTGACCAGCTTGACTCAGGAATTCAATTGGATCTGCGGCTCAAAAGCTCCGCGGCTTGCCCCAGTTCTCAAAACATGTGCGCAAACGGCAACTTACGCCTGGAGTCTGTCCATTCAAGCATTTCACCGAACTCGCCGTTTAACACCGATACGATCGCTGAATCAGCTCGCCATGCTCAAAAATTTGCAACAGAACCGTCTACAACAGATGCCTTTCCGAGGTTGCCCACCAACGCAATGCGAATGCCATCACAGCTTGGTCGTCATTTTGTAACCAGAAGGAAAATAGAGTTTGGCATGAGTCACGTTGTTCTCCTCCAGCCAAGTGGTTCTTTCGACGGTGAACAAGGCCGTTCCTTCGTTTTCCCCCAGGAACTCCGCAACCTCCAGATTGGCGTTGGTCGCTGAAAACGTCAGTTCAACCTCGGTAAACGGAACCTCACGGACAAGCCACTCGTTTGGCCCAATTTCTTCGAACGACTGATCGCGTGCCTGAGGAATGGTCGCAAGATTGATCCAGCGCTCTTCGAACTGAAAGGCTTTGTTTGAGGCGAAGTGCATACATCTGAGATGCAGAACCTCACCCCCTTTTGGGATCTTGACCCGAGCGCGCAACCAGCCGGGGGCGGCGATGACCTCGCGCTCTACAAGCGAATACCGATAGGAGGCCCCGAGGTTGGTGATTTCTTCCCGAATAAGCGGAATTGTGATCCGGGCTTGGCGCGTCGGGGCTGTTTTAACCCGTGTTCCTGCCTTGCGCTTACGCTCAAGAACGCCATCATCAACTAGTTCGCGCATTGCACGGTTTACCGTGGCCCGTGCACAGCCAAATTCCTTGGCAAGCTGAACCTCACCAGGCACTACCGCGCCGGGCGGCCAGGTGTTGTCGCGGATGCGGCCTAGGATGTTTGATTTTATATCCTGATAGCTCACCCGCACGACAAATGGCCTATAATATGTCTAAATTTATTGCATAATGTTTGTACTCGTATGCGGCGAGGGATTGCAACCGTCGGCACGCCTAATTCGAACAACAGCAAGCATACGCTACCTTCCTATGACCAACCCGAAATGCGAACAGAAATGAAATATGTCCGAACCAGAACCCTGGAGCCCGTCTTGTGGAAAAACGGCTTGGGGACCACGCGAGAAATTGCACAGGGAAGTGGCGAGCAGGGCGTCATCTGGCGTGTGAGCCTTGCTGACGTGGAAGCTGACGGGCCATTTTCCACATTTCCGGACATGTCTCGTATCCTGACCGTTGTCGAGGGAGATGGCTTTGATCTGGTTGGCCCTGCAACACCGTTGAACGCGCGGTTTTCCGATCCACTGAGGTTTTCAGGCGATCTTGAATTGTCGTGTCGGCTGACAGCGGGTCCAGTGCGCAATTTTAATGTAATCTATGATCCTGTTCAGTGCGCTGCATCCGTGGGTTGTCTGACCGGTGAGGGCACTCATAAGCTCCAAGCGCGTCCTAACGAAGTTCTGTGTCTGTTTTCAGTGTACAAGGGCTGCTCTATCGATGGACACAGGGTTGAGCCCACTGAGGCTGCGATCCTTGAGGTTGGCAATTTCACAGTCATCGGTCTTGAGGACAGCATTTCGTTATTGGCGCGCCTCAAGAATCGATAGCGGGCAAGAGAACCTCAATCGACTATGGGAGGTAACTTAGCCGTCACGCGTTGAAATTAGCCCGGGGTGCATTTTTGCGCGCGAAGTTCCGACAGGTGGCTCAGCAATGCGTTCGCTGTTTTCCACGTCACCTGCTCCTTTTCTTCGGCGGTCAGTGCTGCCGGAACAACCGCATGAGTATAAGGATCGTCCGTGAAGATCGGATAATCCGATCCCAGCATAATTCTGTCTGCGCCCAAAAGCTTAACAGCTGCCTCCAACGCACGTGGCCCAAGCGAAGCGCAATCGTACCAGAGCCGACGCAGACGCTGGGTCGGGAACGGATCATCCGGGTTGCGATGCCGCGCAATGCTTTCTAACCGCTCAAAAATAAAGGGGAGCGTGCCGCCCAAATTGACTATCTGAAAGGAAACAGCCGGGTAAGAATCCAACAGGTCTGACATGATCATGGTCAAGGCGACCTGAGAAGCGCTGGATTGCAGTTCCACTGCGGACAGTCGGTATTGCATCAGGTCCGCGGGGCGCGGCGGCGGGTTTTGCCCGACTTTCAGACCAGGGTGCAGCATGATGTGACAGCCGTATTCGTTTGCCGCTTTAAATAGCGGTCGCAATGAGTCAGCTTCGGCCAGAGAGTTGAAATAGTTCGACGGCAAAATAATTCCCGGCAAACCCAGATCGCGACGAACACGGCGAAGCTCTGCACAGGCAATATCAAGATCATCCAGCGGCACTCCGGCCAGCCCGATCAGGGCACCATCGCTATCAATTCCCAACTGGGCAAGGTGGTCGTTAAAGGCTGAGATGACCGGTGCAATTTCCGTGGCGGGCAACAGATCGGCGCCAAGTGCTCCGGGGAAGGTCAGCAAGCGGTGCGTCAGTCCCTGCTTTCGCATTTCGGCCAGACACACTTGCGGGTCATGATAGGCATCGGTGAACGGAAATTCCCCATTCATCGCTGACATCACAGTGACACCATCTGTGCGTGTTCTAAGGCGAGGATGCGACTTTCGGGCACGCAAAGTCTCGACCAGCCCACCACCGTAGTAATGGGAATGCATGTCAATGCGCATATCGGTCTCTCCTGACATCTCGATTACTGACGTAGCGCACAGAAAAGGCCCACCGATTGATTATCGCAGCGGGCCTTTTACAGTGTCAAAGTCAGAACGTTACAGGCCCCATTTTGCGGCGGTCGCTGCAAAGAATCCCTGCGACTGACGCAGTTCGATCCAACTGTTCACATAGTTGATCCATACCTGATCGCTTTGGGGCATCAGCATCGCGATCGGTGTCGGCGCACGCGCCTCAGTTACTTCAATCTGACGCAGGTTTGGGAATTTTTCGAGCAAGGTCGAACCTTCGATATTCGATGTGATGAAAACATCAGCGCGCCCTGCCAGAACCTCCTGGAAACCGCGTGCCGGTGCCTCAACAACCTTGATATCAGCGTCAGGGAACCACTCGCGGACGCTTTTCTCGAATGTCGTCCCCAAGGTGGTCGCAACCTTGACTTCCCCGTTGTTGATCGAGTCCCAATCCGAGAAGTTTTCAGCCTGTTCTTCAGTCGTAAAGGGATAGATTTCAACTGAGATATAGCTATTCGAATACCCGG
The DNA here is from genome assembly GCF_059611005.1 of Ruegeria sp. CDSB117. NCBI lineage: Bacteria > Pseudomonadati > Pseudomonadota > Alphaproteobacteria > Rhodobacterales > Roseobacteraceae > Ruegeria > Ruegeria sp. CDSB117. The sequence goes on along the minus strand of NZ_JBXWOS010000022.1, from coordinate 3,343 downwards.
CAGCTTTCAGGCGGGGCGGGCTGATAGAGGCCGAACCTGTAATGTGATAGTTCCCGGCAACGACACCGTTTACCAGGGTCTTCCAATCCGTTGCCACGAATTCAAGCTCCACGCCCAGATCTTCGGCGAGTTGGGTCATGACGTCGATATCATATCCCTTGTAGGAATTGGTTGCCGGATCCCGGACGGACATCGGGTTCCAGTCGCCGGTTGTCCCGACTTTCAGCACCCCATTGTTCAGTATGTCATTCAGAGCCGATTGGGCATTGGCCGCCCCTGTGAGCATTCCAAGTACAAGACCCGCGGCCAGGCCCATTGATTTCAGCAGCTTCATCGCTTCCTCCCCTTTTGTTCGCGCGTTCGCAACCAGATTTATGTCTGTATTTATCACATTTTGTATAGTTTTAATTTGAAGGCAAAGCTAGTCTTACGCTAACAATCTCAAAGGGGCAGGTCTATGTCAGATGCATCGCCGGTCATCACAATCCGCGACTTGAATAAGTGGTACGGAGACTATCACGCGCTCAGAGACATCAATCTGGATGTCTCGCTTGGAGAAAGAATTGTTGTATGCGGGCCTTCGGGATCCGGCAAATCAACGCTCATACGATGTGTGAATTCTCTGGAGGAGCATGATTCCGGTTCGATCACGGTCGACGGGATCAAAATGACGGACAAAAAGGCCGCCGAAGAAATCCGATCCGAGGTTGGCATGGTGTTTCAGCAGTTCAACTTGTTCCCCCACCTGACAATTCTCCAAAATCTGACGCTAGGACCAATCAAGGCACGTGGCCTGTCGAAATCGGACGCGGAAGAACGCGCCATGACATATCTCGAACGAGTCCGGATTCCTGATCAGGCGCACAAGCGGCCAACCGAACTTTCCGGTGGTCAGCAACAACGGGTCGCCATAGCGCGCTCACTTTGCATGGAGCCCAAGATCATGCTTTTTGACGAGCCCACCTCGGCGCTAGACCCCGAAATGATTTCGGAAGTGCTCGACGTGATCGTGGATCTTGCCCAAGAGGGAATGACGATGATCTGCGTTACCCACGAGATGGGATTCGCGCGCAAGGCAGCGGACCGGATGATCTTTATGGATCAGGGCGAAGTGATTGAAACAGGTACACCCGAAGATTTCTTTGAGGCACCTAAATCAGAACGTTGCAAGCTTTTCCTCAGCCAGATCCTTCAGCACTAAGGGGTATCACATGAAACGTACAACGCTTGTCGCTCTTTGTGCGCTTGTCATTCTCGCCGGTTGTAGTTCTTCGGGCAACTGGGGATGGTACGTCGTCAACCCCTCTACAGAAACGGGTCAGAACAACATCCGATTTCTTTTGTCGGGTTTCTGGTCGACGATCAGCCTGTCGTTGATTGCCGCCGTTCTATCAATGGCCATCGGGCTTCTGGTTGCCCTGCCGGGCATGTCTTCAAACCGATGGCTGCGGTTACCAAGCAGGGTCTACATTGAATTCATCCGCGCCATACCGCTCCTGCCGATGTTGTTCTGGGTATTTTACGGATTCCCGGTTGTTCTGAAATCAATCGGTATCAATATCAGCATCGACGCGTTCTGGGGCGCGATCATCACGCTGGCCATTTCGGATAGTGCATTCACCGCCGAGATCTACCGCTCGGGCATCCAGTCGATTGACAAGGGTCAGACCGAAGCGGCAAAAACTGTTGGCCTGAACTACCGCCAGACGATGCAGTATGTAATCCTGCCGCAGGCGATCAAGCGGATTCTACCCCCGTTGGCGAACCAGTTCATCTATATCGTAAAGATGTCCGCCTTTGCCTCGGTGATCGGGATGCAGGAGTTGACGCGCCGTGCCAACGAGTTGGTCGTAACGGAATACCGACCGCTTGAGATCTATACGCTTTTGATCTTTGAATATCTTGTTCTCGTCCTGATCATCAGCTTCTTCGTGCGCTGGCTGGAACGAAAAATGAGATCGGACGAAAGCCGCTGATCAATGAACAAAGCTGGCGAAATCCGCGGCGACGGCCTGCGCCGCGGCATTGACGAGTTCACGCCCGTGTTCGGGTCGGGCCAATTCAGAATAGGACCCAACGCGCCCATCGGGAAAGTCGCGCCGATGTTCATCGGGCGGCCCATGGCGGTCACCCGCGTGGGCCGCGATGTACTCGGCAGAAAGCTTGCGCGGAGGACTCGTGTCTCCGGCCTGAACAACGCGATGGGTGGCCTGTGTAATCGCGACCTCGGATGGGGTGGCGTGCATACCCTCCCAGTCGCCGTAATAGCCACGTCGGAGTTTGTTGACCCGGTCAAAGTCCCACCAGCTCCGAATTCGGACTGTCGCACTAACGTCGTGTGCCGCCTTCCGCAAGGGCTCAAGGTTGGCACCGTGGCCGTTCAAAACATAGATCATCGAGAATCCATGATGAGCCAGCCCTTGCATAACCTCTCTCGCCAGATCGCCGTAGAGACCGGTGCTCAGCGAGATGGTGCCCGGAAAGCTCATGTTGAACGGCGCAGGGGCGTAAGCCAGTTCGGGCGCCACGACCGCACCGGCGATATCGGCCGCAGCCCATGCGATCTCGCGCGCGCAAATGGCATCCGTACCGATCAGACCGATGGGCCCGTGCTGTTCGATGGACCCGGTCGGCAGAATAATACCCTTTCGGGTTTTGAGGTATGTCTCGACCTCGGTCCAGGTCATCTCTTCCAATCGCATATTGCCAGCTAACAGAACCAGTCAAGAAAAGGAAAGACACGATGTCCTGGAGCGGATTTCTCACTGAAACAATGGAACGTATAGGCGTTTTGCATAAACAGGCCCCGGGTATGTTCGAGGGGTTCAACTCGATGTCCAAAGCCGCCAAACGCAATGGCGCGCTGGATGAAAAGACCAAGGAGCTGATCGCCCTGGGCATTGCAATTTCGACGCGTTGCGACAGTTGTATCGGGTTTCACACCAAATCGCTTGTCCGGCTCGGCACTACCCGCGAGGAGTTTTGCGAAGCATTGGAGATGATCGGCTATATGGGTGGCGGCCCTTCGATCGCCTTTGGCGCAAAAGCGCTGGAAGCGTTTGACGAGTTCGCTGGTACCGGTGCTTAGGGGCCACACTAAGGCAGCGTGCATCTTTTTCTGTTATCCGTCAGAGCTGTTGACGCACTGAACAGCACCTTCATCTGGTTCTGTCGCAAATATTTGGAACGGCCAAAGTCAGCGACTTACCGGATACACCTATCCTGCGATCTCTGCGAATAGCTGGAAGCCAGACGTCGTATTGCTGGGGAATTGCTGCTTCCGGATCATGTTGGCGACTTCGATGCCGTCCAGTGTAGCCGAGGCGGATCTGAACGATTTGAA